>DATLLM010000147.1:0-14395 GCA_035537855.1 Chloroflexota bacterium
CCGGAGGCGAGCGCCCCCGCCCCGGACGCCCCGCCGGCCAAGCTGATCTCCGGCAACGGCTTCGCCATGGGCGAGCGCCTGGAGTGGGCCCAGCAGACGGCGGCCGAGTTCAGCAAGCTCAACGGGCCCAAGCTGACCGCCGAGCACAACGTGATCAGCGGCGACGCCCTCTTCGCCGCCATGGCCGCCGGCAGCGGCCCGGACGTCACCCAGACCAGCGGCTCCTGGTTCTCGGACTTCGCGGACAAGGGGCAGCTCTACGACATCACCGGCTTCATCAAGCGGGACAAGGTGGACATGAACCGCTGGTACCTGCAGGACGAGACGTTCGTCCGCAAGGGCAAGCAGTACGGGATGCCATTCTGGCAGGCCCACGCCGTCTACCTCTACAACAAGACCCTCTTCCAGAAGTACGGCGTGCCCCTGCCGGACAACGAGAACTGGACCTGGAACAACCTGCTCGACGCCGCCCAGAAGCTGACCAAGCCGGGCGAGACGTTCGGCATCCAGATGGGCTTCGGCTTCGAGTTCTCGTGGCTCAACTTCCTCCGCTCGGCCGGGGAGGACTACGTCAACAAGGAGCGCACCAAGACCACCCTGAACACCCCGGGGGCGGTCGAGGTGATGCAGTGGCTGGCCGATCTGGTGCTGAAGCACAAGGTGCACCCCGGCCCGACCGACACGACCAGCCTGGGTGCGGGCAACTGGTGGAACCTGGGCAAGATCGGCGTGCGGATGTCCGGCACCGGCATCCTGGGCCAGACCCTGACCGCGAAGCCGGACTTCGAGTGGGACATGTTCGTCACCCCCAAGTCGCCGAAGACGGGCAAGCGGGCGATCACCGCCAACGAGAATCCGATGGTGGTGACCAGCAGCACCAAGAGCCCGGAGGGCGCGTACAAGCTGGCCACGTTCTTCGCCGAGAAGTCGTCGCAGGACATGGTGGGCAAGTTCCGGATCAACATGCCCTCGCTCAAGCAGTCCGCGGCCGACCCCGCCGGCTGGCTGAGCACGCCGCCGGCGATGATGAAGCTCTCCCTCGAGCAGCTCAAGCACGCCGGGACGCTCAGCTTCCACCTCAACTGGTTGCAGTGGTACACCGAGACCACCAACCAGCTGCTGCCCGCGTTCCGCGGTGAGATGAGCGTCAAGGAAGCCTGCGACAAGGCCTCCCAGATCGGCGACACGCTGCTGCGGGGCGTCTGAGGCCGGCCCCGGGGCGTTCGATTAGGTGTTCTAAACCCTTCCCTTTCCCCCTAGACTAATGGCGGGGGCCTCCCGCTAAGCTCGGGCCATGAGAACCCTTCGCGGCCTGAGCGGGCGGTTCTGGGACTGGTACCAGCGGCACTATCTGGCCACCCTGGTCATCACCACGGCGGTCTTCCTGCTGCAGGCCTTTCACCTCTACTGGCTGTTCACCGACGTCATCCTGAAGCGCCTCACCGGGCACAGCGCGTTCGTCTTCCCCGAGGCGGGCACCGTCGTCTACGTCCTCGCCGACTACCTGGAGATCCCGGCCCTGATCTCCGCCTCGCTGCTCTACGTCTTCGAGCTGCGCCGGCGGCCCGGCTGGCGCCCGCTCGTCCTGCTCGTCCTGCTCAATACCCAGTGGGCGCACATGCTCTGGATCACGGACGACGTGGTCGTCCGCAGCTTCGCCAGCACCTCGTTCCTCTCCTGGGGCTCCGCCGTCGCCTGGGTGGCCATCCTGATCGACTACCTGGAGGTGCCGGTGATGGTCGACTCGCTGCGCCGGATCTATCTCGAACGCCACGTCCTCTGGCGGCGCATCCGGCGCCGCCTGGGGGGCGCAGCGGGCCGGGGCAGCGGCAAGGCCCGCGCCGAGGGGCTGGTACCATTCGTTTAGGGGCAGAGCGGGGACAGCCGTTCGCGGTCGCGTTTGCGGAACGCGGCGCGGCCTCGCCGCCGGTTCCGGTCGTCTGAGGCCGGACGTCCACGGGAGGGTGCGCCATGGCCACAGTCGAGGCACAGCAGATGACAGACGACGGCGTCCCTCACCACAAGATCACGCCGGCCACCGAGCACTACCTGCAAGCCATCTACGCGCTCACCGCCGAGCGGAAGGTGCTGATCGGGGCGCGCCTGGCACAGCACCTGCGGGTCTCCCCGCCGTCGGTCACCCAGACTCTGCAGCGTCTGGAGCGGGACGGCTACGTCACCCTCCACGACATGGGCGACCGCAAGGAGATCCAGCTCACCGACGCGGGCCGCCAGATCGGCGAGGAGTCGACCCGCAAGCACCGCCTCATCGAGCGCTGGCTCCAGAAGGAGCTGCGCCTCTCGTCGACCGAGGCCCACGAGGCGGCCGAGCGCTTCGAGGCGGGCTTCACCCCCCTGCTGCTCGACCGGCTGTTCGAGTCCCTCGGCCGGCCCGAGACCTGCCCCCACGGCAACCCCATCCCGGCCAAGGACGGGCACGTGGTGATGGACTACGACGGCGCCTACCTGAACGAGGTGCAGGCCGGGGAGCAGGTCGTGCTCGGCCGCATCACCGAGGAGGCCGAGGCCGACCTCGACCTGCTGAACTACCTGGAGCGCAACGGCGTCGGCCCGAACGTGCGCCTGAACATCCTCGCCGTCGACCGCATGTCCGGCGCCGTGACCGCCGTCACCGGGGCAGGGAAAGAGGTCCGCGTCGAAGGGCGGTCGGCCGCGCTGCTCTGGGTGCGCCGTCCGACCGGGGCGGGCTAGACCGGTCCGGCCGCGGCGCCCGCCACCGCAGGCGCCACCGGCGCCCCCACCAGCGGACGAGCACCTCGGCGCCCGGCAGCACCCGCGGCGCGCGCCGCGGCCAGGCCTGCTCGAGCACCGCCAGCGGGGGCTCCTCCGCTCCCCACTCCGCCGTCACGTCCACGTTCCCGGATCGTACGTTCGCGCCGTCCGCGGGGTCAACCCGGTGGCCGGCTTGACGCCGGCGCCGATGTGTAATACGCTCATCAGCGTATCTGCGGATCACGGCGGCGGGCCGCCGGGAAGCGAGTGGTCAAGCGTGACGCATTCCACGGGGCCGGCCGGGGCCGCCGGCGGGGCGACGTTCGGGCAGGTCATCGCCGCCGCGCGCAAGGCGGTGCGGATCAGTCAGAAGGAGCTGGCCGCCCGGATTCTCAAGGAGGACGGCACCCCCATCTCGCCCCAGTACCTGAACGATCTGGAGCGCGACCGGCGCAACCCGCCGGCCGAGGCGATGCTGGTGCAGTTCGCCGCCGAGCTCGGACTGGCCCCGGAGTACCTCAGCTTCGTCGCCGGGCAGCTGCCGGGGGACCTGCGCCTGCTCGGGGCGGCCGGGGAGAGTCCGGAGCGGGTGACGGCCGCCTTTCGGGCCTTCCGCCGGGCGCTCAAGGGCGCCGGCTGATCGGCCCCGGCCGGCCGGGAGGGCCGGGGCCGCCGCCACCGCACGCCAGAGGGAGAGGGAGGAACGGCACCGGTGCGCTGGATTCGTGACCGTACGGGGCGCCTCGCGCTGCGTCCCCACTTCGAGCCCGGGGAGATCGACCGGGAGTGCGAAGCGCTGCTGCGCTCGGGCCTCAGCCGGCACCGGGGCGCGCCCGTCTACCCCATCACCACCGACGACCTGACCGTGCTCGTCGAGGCGGCGGCGGACGACCTCGACCTCTACGCCGACCTCAGCGCGTACGGCCCGGACGCCGAAGGCGTGACCGACTTCTTCCCCGGCCGGCGCCCGCGGGTGCGCATCGCCGGCGCCCTGAGCGCCAGCCCCCGGCGCGACCACCGCCTGCGCACCACGCTGGCGCACGAGCTGGGGCACGTGCACCTCCACGCCTGCCTCTGGGCGCTCGACGCGCCGGCCGGCGCGGGGCGCGCGCCGGGGAGCGGCCCGCGCTGCCGCCGGCCGGGAATCGAGCGCCCGCCGGAGTCGGACTGGCTGGAGTGGCAGGCCGGATACGCCGGGGGGGCTCTGCTGATGCCGGCCGGCGCCGTCGCCGAGATGGTCGCGGCGCTGCTCGCCCCGGCCGGTCTCTCCGCGCCGCTGCACGCCGCCGGGACGATGGCCGGCACGCTCGTGCGCCGCGTCGCCCGCGCTTTCGACGTCTCCCAGCCGGCGGCCGAGATGCGCCTGCTGAAGCTGGGCGTCCTGCACCGCACCGGGAGCGCCCGCCACTTCGGGCCGGCCCGGGTGGCCTGAGGGCCCCTGCCGCCCCATGCGGGTCTACTACGAGGTCGCCCGCCGGGCGTTCCAGCGCGAGCTGGTCTACCGCACCCGGAACCTGGCCGGCCTGTTCACCAACGCCTGCTTCGGCTACCTGCGGGCCGTGCCCCTGCTGGCCGCGTTTCAGGGCCGCCCGGAGATCGCCGGCTACGACCTCGACGAGGCCCTGACCTGGAACTGGGTCGTCCAGGCCCTGATCATGGTCATCGCCCTGTGGGGCTGGTGGGACGTGGAGGCCACCGTCCGCAGCGGCGACGTCGTCTCGGACCTGGCCCGGCCGATCTCGTTCCTCGGCTACTGGCTCGCCCGGGACTACGGGCGGGCCCTCTACTACATCCTGTTCCGCTGCCTGCCCATCCTGCTCGTCGGGCAGCTGCTGTTCGGCCTGCGCTGGCCGCAGCGGGCGGAGACGTGGCTCCTGCTGGCGCTCAGCCTCATCCTGGCCGTCGCCATCAGCTTCGCGTTCCGCTTCATGCTCAACCTGTCCGCGTTCTGGACGACCGACGCCCGCGGGCTCGGGTCCCTCGCCCTGATCGCCTGCACCTTCTTCAGCGGCTTCCTGATCCCCATCAGCTTCTTCCCCAGCGGGCTGCGCGCGGTGACCGCCCTGCTGCCCTTCGCGGGGATGATCCAGACGCCGGCGGACGTCTTCCTGGAGCGCCTGAACGGCGCCGCGCTCGCCGGCGCCCTGCTGCTGCAGGCGTTCTGGGCGCTGGCCCTGCTCGGCGCCGCCCAGGGACTGATCGCCCTGGCCACCCGCCGGGTGGTCGTCCAGGGAGGCTGAAGCGTGTCACCCGGCGAGTCGTGGCGACTCTACTGGCTCCTGGTCGGGGCCAGCACGCGGGCCCAGATGCAGTACAAGACCTCCTTCGTGCTGGCCACGGTGGGGACGTTCGCCGCCAACATCGTGGAGTTCGGGGCCGTGCTGGTGCTCTACGGCCGCATCCCGGACCTCGCCGGCTGGACGTTCGGCGAGGTGGCGATGCTGTGGGGCATGTCCGCGGTCTCCTTCGCCATCGCGGACATGGTCGCCACCGGATTCGATCTCCTCCCGGACACCATCCGTCTGGGGACGTTCGATCGCGTCCTCATTCGCCCCCTCGGCGCGTTCTTCCAGACCCTGGCGACCACCCTGACCCTGCGCCGGGTGGGACGCATCGCGCAAGGGGTGGTCGTCTTCGCCATCGGGCAGAGCCAGCTCCACCTGGTCTGGACGCCGGACCGGCTGGCCATGCTGGCGCTCGCCCTGCTCAGCGGCGCGGCCATCTTCTTCGCCATCTTCGTCCTGGGCGCGGCCTACGCCTTCTGGACCGTCGAAGGGCGCGAGCTGATGAACACCTTCACCTACGGCGGGACGACGATGGCCAGCTACCCGCTCGACATCTTCCAGGACTGGCTGCGCCGGCTGGTCACGTTCGTCCTGCCGCTGGCCTTCGTGAACTACTACCCGGCGCTGTACATCCTCGACCGGCCGGACCCGCTGGGCCTGCCACCGGCCACCGGCTGGCTGGCCCCCGTCGCCGCCGCCGCCGTCTGCGCCGCCGCCGGCTTCGCCTGGTCGGCCGGGGTGCGGCGCTACCAGAGCACCGGATCGTGATCGAGACGGCGCCGCTGGCGGCGAGCGAGGCGCGGCTCGAGTCGCCGGCCGTGCTGGTCGAGGGGCTGCGCAAGACGTTCCGCGTCGCCCGCCACCACCGCGGGGCGCTCGCGGCCGTGCGCAACCTGCTCGACCGGAGAGTCACGGAAGTGCGCGCCGTCGACGGGGTCTCCTTCCGCATCGCCCGCGGCGAGATGGTCGGCTGCCTCGGCCCCAACGGGGCGGGCAAGTCCACCACCATCAAGATGCTCACCGGGATCCTGCACCCCACCGCCGGACGCGTCGAGGTGCTCGGCGTCTCCCCCCAGCGCCAGCGCAAGGCCGTCGCCCGCCGCATCGGGGTCGTCTTCGGGCAGCGCACCCAGCTGTGGTGGGACCTGCCGCTGATCGAGTCGCTCGACCTCCTGCGCCACATCTACCGCGTGCCGGCGGCGCGCTACGCGGCGGCGCTCGACGCCTTCCGGGCGCTGCTCGACCTCGACCCCTTCCTCAACACCCCCGTCCGCCAGCTCTCGCTCGGCCAGCGCATGCGCGGCGACCTGGCGGCCGCCCTGCTGCACGATCCGGAGATCCTCTACCTGGACGAGCCGACCATCGGGCTGGACGTGGTCGCCAAGCACCGCATCCGGGACTTTCTGCGGCAGATCAACCGCGAGCGCGGGGTCACCGTGCTGCTGACGACGCACGACATGGCCGACGTCGAGCAGCTCTGCTCGCGCTTGCTGATCATCGACCACGGGCGGTTGCTCTACGACGGCGGCCTGGCGGAGATCCGCGACCGCCTGGGACGGGAGCGCACGCTCGTCGTCGATCTGGCGGAAGACGGTGCCCCGCCCGCCGGACCGCTGCGGGTGCCCCACGCCCGCGAGGTGAAAGCGGACGGGCCGCGGCGCTGGCTGCGCTTCAGCCGCGACGAGACCTCGGCGGCCGACCTCATCGCCGCCGTCGCCGGGCGCTACCGGCTGCGCGACCTGACCATCGAAGAGCCCGAGATCGAGGCCATCGTGCGGCGCATCTACGAGCAGGGCCTGTAGCCCCGCCGGCGCGCCACCGGGCCGCTCCCGGGCCTGACCCGACCCGGTAGTATCTCCGGTAGTGCTACCGAAGTACCACGCGCTCGCCGCCGGCGCGGCCGCCGTCCCGCTGGCCCGAGCCGGCTGGCGCCCGCTCGACCTGGCCCTCTTCCTCGCCGGCGCCGTGCTGATCGACGGCGACCACTACCTGGGGTACGTCTGGGAGACGGGCGACTGCTCGTTCGCCCGGGCCTACGCCTACCACGCCAACCGCTACCACCGGCCCAAGCGGTACGGTCTCAACCTGCGCCGGCCGTACCTGGGCGTCGATCCGGCCCGGGCCCTGCACAGCGCCCCCGCCATCGCGGCGGCCTTCCTCGCCGCCTGGCTGCTGCCCCACCTCCGTCCGCTCGCCTGGGGGCTCCTCTTTCACCGCATCCAGGACGAGCTCTACGGCGCCGTCATTCTTCCAGAGTCAAACTCGCCATTCGAGAAGTAACTACTCGACTTCAAGATCTTGACTTTTGGGCCCGTCTGTATTAATCTTGATGCACATCGGTTACATATGCCGGCGTGGACAGGAGGGCCCGATGGACGGCGAAGACACCCGGCGCATCCTCGACCTGGTGGCGGCCGGCAAGCTGACCGTGGACGAAGCGGAGCGCCTGCTGCGGGCGATCGAGGCGCCACCCGCGCCGGCGCCACCCGCGCCGGCGGGACCCCCACCCGGGGGCCGCTGGCCCTTCTCCGCCCAGCAGCTGAGCGGGTTGCGGGCCGTCGGCGTCTCGCCCGAGTGGGTCCGCGCCTGGCACGATCTCGGCTTCCGCGACCTCTCGGTCGACGATCTGACCGGCCTGGCCGCGCTCGGCGTCACTCCCGAAGACGTCCGCCGCTGGCGGGAGGGGCCGTTTCCGGGCCTCAGCCCTGCCGAGGCGACCGGGCTGGCCGCCGTCGGGGTCACCCCGGACTTCGTCGCCCAGATGCGGGCGCTCGGCGTCGAGCCCCTCGACGCCGGCGCCGTCACCGGGATGAAGGCCGTCGGAGTCACCGCGGACTACGTCCGGGAGATGCGCGCGCTCGGCTTCGACCGCCTGAGCGCCGGCGAGCTGACCGGCCTGGCCGCCTCCGGGGTCACCGCGGACTACGCCCACCGCATGGCGCAGGAGCCGGCGCCGTCCCGGCGACCGGGTCAGTCCCAGAGCCAGCGCCAGGGGCAGGGCCGCCCCCGGGAGCAGGAGCAGCCGGCGGAGCAGCCGGAGCCGGTGCCGGGAGCGTAGGCGCGCCTGTCCGTTCGGACAGGCGGCCGGGACCGCCTCTCCGGACGATGCCAAACCGGCGCGACCGGGGCAGACTGAGAGTGCGCCCTCCTCGACGCGGGGGCGCACTGGAGGACTGTCACGATGAACCTCAAGCACCAGGTCGTCCTGGTGACGGGCGCCTCCCGGGGGCTGGGGCTGGCGCTGGCCCGCCTCGCCGCCCGGCAGGGCGCCCGGTTGATCGTCACCGCGCGCGGGGCGGATGACCTCGCCGCGGCCGCGCGGGCGCTCGCGGCGGCGGCGCCCGAGGGCGGCACCGTGTTCGCCCTCCCCGGCGACGTCGCCGACCCCGACCACGCCGCCCGGCTGGTGCGGGAGGGGGAAGCCCGCCTCGGGCCGGTCGACGTCCTGATCAACAACGCCTCCGAGCTGGGAGAGACCCCCCTCCCGGCGCTGGAGCGCTACCCCCTGGCGGCGCTGGAGCGGGCCCTGCGCACCAACGCCGTCGCCCCGCTGCACCTGATCCAGCTCGTCCTGCCCGGGATGCGCCGGCGGCGCACGGGCGCGATCGTCAACATCACCTCGGACGCCGCCGTCGAGGCCTATCCCGGCTGGGGCGGCTACGGCGCCTCCAAGGCCGCGCTCGAGGCCCTCAGCCGCGTCCTGGCCGTCGAGACCGAGGGCAGCGGCGTGCGCGTCTACGCCGTCGATCCGGGAGACATGGACACCCGGATGCACCGCGAGGCGGTCCCCGACGCCGACCCCCTCGATCTGGCCGACCCGGAAGCGGTCGCGCCGGCGATCCTGGGCCTCGTCGGTCTGCCGCACAGCACGGCGGCCGGACGACCGGACGCGGACGGGCCGCCGCCGGTATCCGGGCGCTACGCCGCGCGCGATCTGCAGCGGTCGCCTGCGCTGACCGACGCGGCGGAAGCGGCGCCCCGGCACCCCGACCGTCCGGCCGGAGAGGAGGTGGCGTGATGGTCGCGCCCGGACCCCGGGACGCCCGCAGCGGGTTCGACTTCGTCCTGCCGCCGGAGCTGGAAGCGCGCCGGCCGGCGGAGGCCCGCGGTCTCTCCCGCGACGGCGTGCGCCTGCTCGTCTCGCACCGCCAGAAGGACGGCATCGTCCACGCCCGCTTCACCGACCTGCCCGCCGCCCTCACCCCCGGCGACGTGCTGGTGGTGAACGATTCGGCCACCCTCCCGGCCGCCCTGCCCGCCGAGTACCCGGGGGTGGCCCTGCCGCTGCACCTCTCGACGCAGCTGCCGGGCCGTCTGTGGGTGGTCGAACCACGCGGCGCCGTCCCGCCGGAAGGGCCGCTCCGCCTTGCGCTCCCCGCGGGCGGCGCCGCCCGGCTGCTGGCCCCCTACCAGGACTCCCGCCGGCTGTGGCTGGCCCAGCTCGAGCTGCCGCTTCCGGTGCTGGACTACCTCGCCCGGTGGGGGCGCCCGATCCGCTACGCCTACGTCGAGGGGGACTGGCCTCTCGACGCCTACCAGACCGTCTTCGCTGCCCGGCCCGGCTCGGCCGAGATGCCCTCCGCTGGGCGGGCCTTCACCCCGGAGGTGCTCGCCGCCCTGAAGCGGCGGGGGGTCGAGGTCGCCCGCCTCACCCTGCACACCGGAGTCGCCAGCGCCGAGCGCGACGAGCCGCCTTACGAGGAGCCGTTCGAGGTGCCGTGGGAGACGGCGGCGGCGGTCAACGCCGCCCACGCGGCCGGAGGCCGGGTGATCGCCACCGGCACCACCGTCGTCCGGGCCCTGGAGAGCGCGACCGACGGCGCCGGCCGGGTCGTCGCCGCCCGGGGCTGGACCGACCTGGTGGTGACTCCCGACCGCGGCGTTGCGGTGGTGGATGGTCTGCTCACCGGGTTCCACGAGCCACGGGCGAGCCACCTGCTGATGCTGGAGGCCATCGCCGGACGGGCCCACCTGCGGCGCACCTACCGGGCCGCGCTCGACGGCGGCTACCTGTGGCACGAGTTCGGCGACCTCCACCTGATCCTCTGATTCGCCCGAGGGGCCCCGGCAGCCCTGCCAGCCCAGGAGGCCTGGGGGCCCCCCGGGGGCCGGCACCGACGGCCCGCGCCGCTCGCCGGGGGCGGACAGAAGGCCCGCCCGTGCGGTACACCTTGCCCTGTGCTTGACGTGATGCTGCGCCCGGCGACGGCGGCGGACTGGCCGCACATCGCCCGGCTCGCCGGGCGCGACCCCGGCGAGGGCGAGGCGCTCGCGCGCTACGTCGACGAGACGTTCGATCCGGGGCTGGCCCTGGTCGCCGTCCCGCCCGGCGCCGAGATTCCGGTCGGAGCGGCCGTCGCCGGGGTGACCCGAATCGCCCGCCCCCCGGCGGCCGGGGGCGGCCCCCCTGCGCCGGAGCGGGAGCCGGGCGGAGGGGAGCGCGAGGGGCGCATCGTGCTCGTCGCGGTCGATCCCTCCCGCCGCCGGCGGGGCGCCGGACGGCGGCTGCTCGACGGCGCGCTCGACGAGCTGCGCGCCCGGGGCGTGCGCCGGGTGACGGCGGACGTCGACGGCACCCAGGCGGAGGGGCTGGCCCTCTTCCGCCGGGCCGGGTTCGGCGCCGCCGGGGAGTCGCTCTCCCTGCTGCTGCCCGCGGCGGCGGCCGCGGCGCTGCGGACCGGCCCCACCGGTCCGCCCGCCGGCGACGTCGTGCGTCCGCTGGCGCTCGACGATCTTCCCCATCTCGGCGGCCTGCTGATCCAGCTGGGCATCGAACGGGCGGAGCAGCCCCACGACGAGCTCCCGGCGCTGACCCCGGCCCAGCTCGAGGCCTGGCTGATGCGCCCGGCGACGCTGGCCTACGCCGTCTGGGAGGCACGCGATCCGCGCACGCCGCTCGGCCTGGCCTGGGCGACCCGCCGGCCGGACGACGCCATCCTGCGCTTCGCCGGCGTCCAGGAAGACGCCCGCCGGCAGGGCATCGGGCGGACCCTGCTGGCGGCGCTCGCCCGCGACCTCGACGCCCGGCCCCTGCGCGTCAACCTGCACGACCCGGCGGCCGAGCGCGACTTCTTCCGCAATCTGGGATTCGTCGCCGAGCGGATGACGCACCATCTCTTGACCGAGCTGCAACCGGGGACCGACTCGGCCACGACGCCGCGTAGGGTAGAATTGGGATAAGCCCGCAGGAGCCCGAACGGCGATGCTGCCGTTCAATGGTTGAGAGTCGTCGTCCACAGCGACTTGCAAGGAGGCGCAAGCAATGGAGCTTGCCAGGCGTGCCCATTCCAAGCAGCGATTGAACCCGGCCGAGCTGCGCCAGCTGCGCCAGGCCTACATCGATCTGCTCGAGCTGCACCAGGCCGAGGTGGTGGAGGACGAGAACTTCGAGGACGCCCACCGGCTCCTCGTCGAGCAGGTCTTCCCCCTGGCCGAGATCCTGCGCCGGGCAGACGACCTGGTGGTGGATTCAGCCGTCGAGCTGACGTACTGAGTCGTGCTGAGTCGCCGATAGCGGGCGGCCGGCTGATGAGGAAGAGCCGGCGCCCGTAGAGCCCGCTCTTGCGCGGGCGTGAGCCGGAGCAGGCAGCCGCTTCACCGCGCACGGCCTCGCGCTCGACGCCCCGGTGTTCCGGCGCGATGCCCGCTCGGAACGGGGCCAGACCGGGACGGCCGCACGCCTCCCCTCTCGGACGTGGTGTTCGAGGCCGTGCGCGGCGGGACGTTCGCCCGCTCCGGATCGTACCCGCGCATAATCGTGCTCCTCGGCCGGTTGCCCTCCCCCTGCGTCGCCCCGCGCAGAGTCGGACGCCTCCGCCGTCGCCCCTTCCGCTCCTCCTCTGCCGGTCGCGCAAGACAGGCGCGGTACGCTGATTGGAGGCAGCAACCCCCATTCTGAGCGACCGTTCACAACAGCGATGGCCGAGACTCTGTACCTGATCGACGCCTACGCCCAGATTTTCCGGGCGTACTACGCCATCCGCAACGGGCTGCACAGCCCGGTGACGGGGGAGCCGACGCACGCCGTCTTCGGCTTCACGGCCATGCTGCTCAAGCTGCTCACGCAGTGCCGGCCGGACTACGTGGCGATCGCCATCGACCCGCCGGGCAAGACCTTCCGCGACGAGCTCTACGCCGAGTACAAGGGCACCCGGCGGTCGACCCCGGACGATCTGACGTCCCAGGTGCCGCGGGTGCTGGAGGCGATCGGCGGTTTCGGCATCCCGGTGATCGGCGAGGCCGGCCTCGAAGCGGACGACGTGATCGCCACCATCACCCAGCGCCTGCTCGACGATCCCGCCCGGGCCGACCTGGAGATCCGCATCGTCTCCAAGGACAAGGATCTGGAGCAGCTGCTCGGGCCGCGGGTCTCCATGTTCGACGTGCACACGGACGTGACGATCGACGTCGCCGCCCTGCTGGCGAACAAGGGGATCACGCCCGAGCAGGTGGTCGACACGCTCACCCTGATCGGGGACACGGTGGACAACGTGCCCGGGGTGGACGGCATCGGCCCCAAGACGGCCGCGCAGCTCGTCCAGCAGTACGGCTCGCTCGACGGAATCCTCGCCGCCCTGGACAGCCTGTCTCCCAAGCGCCGCGAATCGTTCGAGCGGGCCAGGGCGCACCTGTCCCTCTCCCGCACCCTGGTCACCCTGCGCCGGGACGCGAGCTTCCCCTTCGACCTCGACGCGGCGCGGGTGCGCCCGCCGGACGTCGGGCGCCTCGTGCCGCTGTTCCAGCTGCTCGGCTTCCACCGGTTCCAGGACGAGGTGCGCAAGCTCGCCGCCACGATGGGCGCGGCGGTCGAAGCGGGCGCCCTGCCCGCCGGCGAGGCGGCCCCCGCGCCGGCGGCGGGCGAAGCGCCCGCTCCCGCGCCGGCGGCGCGGGGGCACTACCGCGCCGTCACCACGACCGACGAGCTGAGCGCGCTCGTGGCGGCGCTGCAGGGCCAGGCGATCGTCGCCCTGGACACCGAGACCACCGGGTTGGAGCGGGACGCCGATCTGATCGGGCTCAGTCTGGCCTGGGAGCCGGGCGCCGCGGTCTACGTCCCTACCCGCTCGCCGACTCCCGAGGCCCACCTGGACACCGCAACGGTCCTGGCGGCGCTCCGCCCGTGGCTCGAAGACCCCGACCGGGCCAAGTGCGGCCACAACGTCAAGTTCGACGCCGGCGTGCTGCGCCGGCAGGGCGTCTCCCTGCGCGGGGTGACCTTCGACTCGCTCCTGGCCAGCCAGTTGATCGACCCGTCGCAATCCAGCCACAAGCTCGACCTGCTGGCCGAGAACCTGCTGGGCTACACGATGATTCCGATCACCGACCTGATCGGGGAGGGGGAGTCGCAGGGCTCGATGCTCGACGTTCCCCTGGAGCGGATCGCCGAGTACGCCGCCGAAGACGCGGACATCGCCCTGCGCCTCTACCTGCTGCTCGCTCCCCGCCTCGAGGAGCTGGCGATGACCGCCTTGATGCGCGACGTCGAGGCCCCCCTGGCCACCGTCCTCTCCGAGATGGAGGCCAACGGCATCCTCTGCGACGGCCCCGAGCTGCTGCGCCAGGGCGAGGCCCTCGCCGGCCGGGTGAGCGAGCTGCGCAGCCGGGTGCAGGAGATCGCCGGGCTGGAGTTCCAGCTGGATTCGACCAAGCAGCTGGCGGAGGTGATGTTCGACCGCCTCGGGCTGACCCCGGGGAAGAAGACCAAGACCGGCCGCTCGACGGACATCCAGGTGCTGGAGCGTCTGGCCTCCCAGGAGGACCGCAACGACCCCCGCACCACCGTGCCGGGGCTGGTCATCGAGTACCGGCAGCTCAACAAGCTCATCTCCACCTACCTGGGCAACCTCCAGGAGTCGATCAACCCGGAGACCGGGCGCATCCACACCACGTTCCACCAGCTGGTCGCCGCCACCGGACGCCTGGCGTCGCAGAATCCCAACCTCCAGAACATCCCCGTGCGCCGGGACATCGGGCGGCAGATCCGCCGCGCGTTCTTCGCCCCGCCGGGCCACGTCCTGCTCTGCGCCGACTACTCCCAGATCGAGCTCCGCCTGCTGGCCCATCTGAGCGAGGACCCGGCCCTGGTGGATGCCTTCCGGCGCGACCAGGACATCC
The DNA here is from genome assembly GCA_035537855.1 of Chloroflexota bacterium. Classification (GTDB taxonomy): domain Bacteria; phylum Chloroflexota; class UBA11872; order UBA12225; family UBA12225; genus DATLLM01. Next base: position 14,133 of record DATLLM010000147.1, read on the forward strand.
ACGCCGCCGTGGCCGCGCAGGTCTTCGACGTCGCGCCGGAGGCGGTCACCCGGGAACAGCGGGGGCACGCCAAGACGATCAACTTCGGGATCATCTACGGCATCACCGCCTTCGGCCTCGCCCGTCGCATCGAGGGCATGGACGTGACCACGGCGGCCGCCCTGATCGCCGGCTATAAGGAGCGATTCCCGGGCATCGAGCAGTTCCTGCGCCGCTGCGTCCAGCACGCGCTCGAGCACGGCTACGTGACCACCGTGCTCGGC
>DATLLM010000148.1:0-4434 GCA_035537855.1 Chloroflexota bacterium
GTTCCCGCCTCGCCCGCCGGGCGGGGAACCGAGCGCGGCGGGGGCCGCCGTCCACGCGCCTCCCGCGCAGAGCGATTCGGCCGCCTGAGCGGCGGGGCGAACGTCCGCGGGCCGGGCCCGCCGGCCGGCGCGCGGAGCAGCGCAGCGGTGCGAGACACAAAGACGCCCCTCCAGAGCGGAGGGGCGGTTCGCGCTTCGCGCTTCGGTCGCCTGGCGGATCAGCGGGACCGGCGGCGACGGCGGACGATGGTGGACCGCCGGGGACTCGAACCCCGTACCTCAGCAATGCGAATGCTGCGCTCTCCCAGATGAGCTAGCGGCCCGCAGGGCCCGTTCCGGGCAGGTCGAGTATAGCACGCTCCGGCGCCCCGCCTTCGAGTGAGAGGGGCCGGCGGCCGGGCGCGCGGCCGGCGCCGCCGGTGTCCCGGTGACGGCGCCGGACCGGGCGGCGACGGCTACGCCGTGGCCGCCACCGGCTGCGCCGCCTCGGCCTCGGCGACGTTGATGGTCACCATCTTCTTCTGCCGCGTGTAGGGCAGCCACTTGACCAGCCCCGGCTTGAGGGCGAAGAGGGTGAAGTCCCGGCCCAGGCCGACGTTCGGGCCGGGCATGTACTTGGTCCCCCGCTGCCGGACGAGGATCTCCCCCGCCTTGACGACCTGGCCGTCGTAGCGCTTGACGCCGAGGTACTTGGGGTTGCTGTCCCGGCCGTTGCGCGAGCTGCCGACGCCCTTCTTGTGTGCCATTGGTCTTGCTCCTTGCGCTGTAGCCGGCTCAGCCGGTGACGATGTCCCGGACGAGGAGGCGACTGATCCACTGCCGGTGGCCCGTCTTGCGCCGGTAGCGCACCTTGGCCTTGTACTTGAACACGATGATCTTCTTGCCCTTGCGCTCGCCGAGCACCTCGGCGACCACGCGGGCGCCGGGCACGGTCGGCTGCCCGACGGTGACCTGCTCCCCGTCCGCGACGAGCAGCACGTCCGAGAGGTCGATCTGGCTGCCCGGCTCGGCCGCGAGGCGCTCGACCTCCAGGCGTTGACCGCGCTCCACCCGGTATTGCTTGCCACCGGTGGCAACGATGGCGTACACGTTCGCTTCTCCCCAAAAAGAAAGCCGCCCCGCGCGCAGCGGGCGGCAGCCAGGTCCTGGCTCCCAAAGGATACCAGGGGAGCCGGCCACCGTCAAACCAGCGGCTCGAAGACCTCGACCGCCGCCAGGTCGCGCTGCGGGTCCTCGCTGCACCCTCCGGCGGCGAGCAGGCGCCCGCCGATCTCGACGGCGCCCAGGCCGTGGCGGGAGGTGGGCATCGGGCGCGCCCGCAGCCAGGTTCCGGCGCGGGCGTCGAGCACGAGGTGCGTCCGGTGGTGCAGCAGGTGGGCCCGGCGGTCGCCGAGCACGGCGGCGCCGAAGCCGGACAGCGGCTCGGGCAGGGGCGGGCCGGACGCCCAGCGCCCGGCGGCCGGATCGAACACGAAGACGGCGCCCGAGGCGCGCCGCGCGGCGTCCGACCCGCCGACGGCGTAGAGCCGGCCCCCGAGAGGCAGCAGCCCCAGGTTGTAGCGCGCTTCCGGTAGGGGCGGCGCGGCCGACCAGCGGTCGCCATCGGGCTCGTAGGCCTCGACCGTCTCCGTCGGCTCCCCGGCGTGCAGGCCGCCGGCGGCGTAGAGCCGGCCGGAGAGCGCGGCCAGGCCGTGGCCCAGGCGGGCCAGACGCAGCGGCGCCGCCGGCGTCCAGCGCGACCCGGCCTCCGTCCGGCCCGGGGTCAGCGACCAGACGAGGTCGACCTCGGCGTCGTCGCGGGCGCCGCCGGCGGCGTAGAGCCGCTCGCCGAGGGTCGCCGCTCGCAGGGAGCTGAGCGCCACCGGCAACCGGGGGCCACGGCCCCAGGCGCCGGCCGCCGGATCGTAGACCTCAACCGAATCCAGGGCGTTCCCGCGCGCCCCGGGCATCCCCCCGACGGCGTAGAGGCGACCGCCGAGCGCGGCCAGGCCGAAGTCGTCCCGCGGCACGGAGAGCCCGGCGACGGTCGTCCAGCGCCCCGCCCCGGGCGCGACGCCGAACGGAGTGAGCCGGGCGCAGCCGGCCGCCAGCGCCGCGGCGGCCGCGGCCGCCGCGGCGGCCAGGGCCGGGCGGCGCGGACGTCCGGACGTCACTCTCGGAGCCCGGGATCGAACGCGTCGCGCAGACCGTCGGTGAACAGGTAGACGCCGAACACCAGGGTGCCGATGGCCAGGCCGGGGAAGACCAGCAGGTAGGGGGCGCGGAAGATGTAGTCGCGCGAGTTGGTCAGCATGTTGCCCCAGGAGGGAATGGGCGGGCGGATGCCGAGGCCGAGGAAGCTCAGTCCGGTCTCGGCCAGGACGCCGGCGACGACGTCGAAGCCGGCCAGAATCAGCATCAGCGAGACCTGGTTGGGCATGATGTGGCGGAACATGATTCGCCCGTTGCTCGCCCCCAGCGTCCGGGCAGCGAGCACGTAGTCGGAGCGCTTGATCTGGAGGGTCAGGCCCCTGGACTGGCGGGCGTTGCCGACCCAGCCGAAGACCCCGATGATCACCGCCAGGGTGAGCGGCGAGGGGACGAGCCAGGAGGTGATCAGGATCAGGGCGAAGAGCACCGGCGTGGTCACCATGATCTGCACCACCCAGTTGAAGGCGTCGTCCACGAAGCCGCCGTAGTAGCCGGCGAAGAGTCCGAGGGGGAAGGCGATGAGCAGGATGATGACGGCGACGCCGAGTCCCATCATGATGGAGACCTGCCCGCCGTAGAGGACGCGGATGAAGTAGTCCCGGCCGAACTCGTCCGTGCCGAAGGGGTGGGCCAGGCTCGGCGGCTGGTAGCGGTTCAGCAGGTCCATCGCGTCCCGCTCCAGGCCCATCGCCCGGGCGATCAACGGGGCGCAGAACGAGGCGGCGGTCAGGCAGAGCAGCAGCAGCAGGGCGGCCATCGCCAACCGGTTGCGCAGCAAGCGCCGCAGCGAGGCGCTCCAGAAGCCCCGGGACGGCCCGGCGACGCGCACCTGTCCCTCGTCGAGCAGCGTCGGAGGCGGGGCGACGCCATCGGCGACGAACTCCCGCATCGCTTCCCCGCGCCGCGAGGCGGCGGCCGGGTTGTCGCTCAGGCGGCCGGACGGCGCCATTCGATTCTCACTCCTCGCTCACCGTCGTCCGGGCCGCAGCGGCCCCTGCGGCGTCAATCGAAGCGCACCCGCGGGTCGATCCAGGCGTAGCCGATGTCCACGATGATGTACCCGACGAGGATCAGGAAAGCGGTAATCATCAGGCTGGCCAGGATCACCGGGAAGTCCCGCTTCTGGGCGGCCTCCAGCACCAGGCTGCCCACGCCCGGCCAGGAGAAGACGACTTCGAACAGGGCCGCGCCGCCGAGCAGGCCGGCGAGCAGCCCGCCGAGGCCGGTCCAGACCGGCAGGATGGCGTTGCGCAGGACGTGCCCCCGGCTGACGGTGCGGCCCCCGAGCCCCTTGGCGTAGGCGGTGCGGATGTAGTCCTGGCGCAGCGTCTCCAGGGTCTGGGAGCGCATGATGCGCAGGTAGCCGATGCAGCCGTCCAGGCCGAAGATCAGCGCCGGCAGGGCCAGGTGGTGCAGGCGGTCGAGCAGGTCGCCCTCCTTACCCACGCTGTAGGCCTGCCCCTGGGGGAACCAGCGCAGCGTGCCGCCGAGGACGATGATGGCGATGAAGCCGATCCACCAGGAAGGGAAGGAGGTGATGAAGACGGCGAAGGCGCGGATGCCGTTGTCGACGGCGCTGTTGCGCTTCATGGCGCACAGGATTCCCAGAGGCACGCCGACGACCAGGCTGATCAGGAAGGCCGAGCCGGTGAGCAGGAGCGTGTTCGGCAGCCGCTCCATGATCATCTGCAGCACCGGCTGCTTGGTGAAGTAGGAGCGGCCGAAGTCCCCTCGCAGAATGTTGCCGATCCAGACCAGGTAGCGCTCGTGCAGCGGCCGGTCGAGGCCGTAGCGCGCCTCCAGGCGGGCGATGTCCTCGGGCGAGGCGTTCGGGTCGAGCGCCAGCTGGGCCTGGAAGGGGCTGTTGGGGACGAGGTTGTACAGCAGGAACCCGATGATGCTGATGATCAGCAGCAGCGGGATCGCCTGCAGGACCCGGCGGACGGCGTAGCGGCCCATGTTGTCCTATCCCCCCGGGCGGCGCGGCGGCGCCCTGCCGCACCCGGCCCGCCCGGGGCGAGTCGTTCGCCGGCGCTTACTTGCCCGTCTTGGAGTACCACTCCCAGGGACGGTAGCCGTAGCCGAGGCTGGTCTGCTTGTTCGGCACGAAGCGGTTGTTCAGGCCGCTCAGGCTCTCGTTCTCCCACATGAAGATGTAGGGCGGATCGGCCGAGATGAGCTTCTGGATCTCGGCGTAGACCTTCTTGCGGTCGGCCTGGCTGCAGCCGGCGACCGACGCCGCCT
>DATLLM010000149.1:0-18343 GCA_035537855.1 Chloroflexota bacterium
GACCATTCCGGCCCCGGCGACGACGACGTCAGGCAGCGCGGCGCGCATCGATTGACCTCACGCCACGTGATGATAGTTGAGGCCGGTCCCGCCGGCGCCGCCGGCGCCGCCGCCCTGCTGGCCAAGGCGGCGCGCTTGCGGGCGTGGGGCTACCCGGTCGAGGTGATCGACCGGGCGGCCGCGCAGGCCCTCGAGCCGCACCTGCGCCTGGACGGCTTCGCCGCCGCCACGTTCTGTCCGCAGGAGGCCTGGGTCGACGCGCCGCTCTGCGTGGCCACCGTGCTGCGAGCGGCGCAGCTCCACGGCGCCGTCGTGCGCCCGCAGACGGCCGTGGCCGGCTTCCTGATGGAAGGCGAGCGGATCGCCGGCGTGTCCCTGGCCGGGGGCGAGCCGCTGCCGGCCGGAAGGGTCGTCCTCGCTACCGGACGGTGGACAGACGCCGCCGGCCGCCTGGCCGGGCTGGAGGTGCCCCTGGCGCCCACCTGCGGCCTGCTGGCCGTCAGCAGCCCGCTGGCCGAGGGCGTGTCACGCGTCGTGCACGTCCCCGGCATGAACTTCCGGCCCGACCCCGGCGGGGGCGCCGTCCTGCAGTCCGGCGCCACCGACGGAACGGTCGGCGCGGACACGCCGCCGGACCCGGGCCTTCCGGGCTGCGCCACCCTGCTGGCGGCCGTCGCCCGCTACCTGCCCGCGCTGGCCGGGGCCCGCATCGTCGAGGCCCGGGTCGGCGTCCGCCCGATGCCGGCGGACGGCTTCACCCTCGCCGGCGCCGTCGAGGCCCGTCCCGGGCTGTACCTGACGGTGACCCACAGCGGGGTGACCCTCGGGCCGCTGCTCGGCGAGCTGGCCGCGGCCGAGATCGGCGGCGGGGTGGAGCCCCTGCTCGCCCCCTTCCGCCCGCAGCGCCTGGTGCGCCCCCTGCAGGCGCTCGATCGCGCGTAGGGTCGCCTCCGGCGTCGCCGGCGTGTCCAGGCGCAGGCCGCCGGCCGCCGGCCCGGGCGGACCGAACGCGGCGACGGCGTCCCGGATCGCCTCCCGCACGGAGATCGCCGCCATCAGCGGCGGCTCCCCGACGGCCTTGCTGCCGTAGACGACTCCGGGCTGCGCCGCCCGGGGTAGCAGCGTGACCCGGAAGTCCGTCGGGACGTCGGCGATGGTGGGGATCTTGTAGGTGCTCGGGGCGTGGGTCAGCAGGCGGCCCTCCCGGTCCCAGAGCACCTCCTCGCAGGTCAGCCAGCCGGCGCCCTGGACGAAGCCGCCTTCGATCTGACCGCGGTCGACGTGCGGGTTCAGGGACTCGCCCACATCGTGCAGGATGTCCACCCGGCGCAGGGTGGCCTCGCCGGTGAGGCCGTCCACCTCCACCTCGCTGACGGCGACGCCGAAGGCGAAGTAGTGGAAGGGGCGCCCGCGACCGCTCGCCCGGTCGAAGTGGAGGTCCGGCGTCCGGTAGTAGCCGGTGGCGGCGAGGGAGACCCGGGCCAGGTAGGCGGCCCGCACCACGTCTCGGAAGTCGACGCCCGAGTCCGCACCGCCCGGCGGCGCCCAGGCCCGCCCGGCGGCGAACCGGACGTCCTCCGGGGGAAGCGCCTGCCCGATGCGGGCGGCGATCAGTCCGGCCGCCACCGGGGCCAGTCGCTCAAGCAGCGTGCCGGCGGCGGCCCGCACGGCCGCCCCGTTCAGGTCGGCCCCGCTCGACGCGGCCGTCGCCGACGTGTTCGGCACCTTGTCCGTCCGCGTCGGCATCAGCCGCACCCACTCGACCGGAACCCCGAGGCCGTCCGCCGCCACCTGCAACATCTTGGTGTGCAGGCCCTGGCCCATCTCCGTTCCGCCGTGGTTGACCTGCACGCTGCCGTCGGCGTAGATCAGGATGAGGGCCCCCGCCTGGTTGAGGAAGGTGGTGGTGAAGGAGATGCCGAACTTGACCGGGGTGATCGCCAGTCCCCGCCGGCGCGACCCGGCGGCGGCGTTCCAGCGTCCGAGCGCCGCCCGCCGGGCGCCGAAGTCGCTCGAGGCCAGCAGACCGTCCCACATCGCCGGCAGGCGGTTGCCTTCCACCGGCTGCCCGTAGGGCGTGACCGCCCGCTCCCCGTCGAGGCCGTAGAGATTGCGCCGGCGGACGATTTCCGGGGGCAGGCCGGTCGACCGGGCGACGCGATCGACGATCTCCTCGACGACGAGCATCCCCTGCGGGCCGCCGAAGCCACGGAACGCCGTGTGGGAGGTGGTGTTGGTCTTCGCCACCCGGCCGGTGACCGCGAAGTGGGGCACGAAGTAGGCGTTATCCAGGTGGAACAGGGCGCGAGAGAGCACGGCCTCGGAGAGGTCGAGGCTCCAGCCGCCGTCGGAGCACAGGTCGACTCGCAGGGCCCGAATCTCGCCCTGCGCCGTCGCCCCGACCGCGTAGCGGGCGAGCATGGGGTGGCGCTTGCCGGTCAGGATCATGTGCTGGTCGCGATTCAGTCGCACCAGCACGGGCCGCCCGGTCTTCCAGCAGCCGAGCGCGGCCACGGCCGCCCAGGGGTTGGCCTGAGTCTCCTTGCCCCCGAACGCCCCGCCCATGCGCAGGCACTGCACCACCACCCGGTTGCGCGAGACGCCGAGCACCCGCGCCACCACCGTCTGTGTCTCGGACGGGTGCTGGGTCGAGGCGTGGACGAGCATCTGCCCGCTCTCGTCGAGCAGGGCGAGGGCGGCGTGGGTCTCGAGGGCGAAGTGATCCTGCGCCCCGGTGCGGAACGTCCCTTCCAGCACGTGGTCGCAGGCCGTCAGGGCCGCATCCGGGTCGCCCCGCCGGATGGTCAGGGGCTCGGTGTGGTAGCTGGCGGCGGCGATCGCCGCTTCGATCGAGAGCAGCGCCGGGAGGGGCTCGTAGGTGACCGCCACCAGGGCCGCGGCCGCCCGCGCCGCCGCCTCGGTCTCGCCCAGCGCCCAGGCCACCGCCTGACCGTGGTAGACCACCTCGCTCGCCGGGAGGAGAGGCTCGTCGTGCCGCACGGGGCCGCTGTCGTTCTCGCCGGGCACGTCGGCCGCCGTCAGCAGCGCAACCGCACCCGGGGCTCCGGCCGCCGCGGCCGCGTCCAGGCGGAGGAGTCGGGCCCTGGCGTGCGGCGACTGCACCGGCCAGGCCACGAGGCAGCCGGGCACGTGCCCGGCGACGAGATCGGCGGTGTAGGCGGCCAGACCGCCGACGTGCTCGCGGGCGCTCTCGTGGGCGATCGCCCGGCCGACGCTGCCGCTCCCGCTCGCGCTCCCGCTCACGCTACGGCCGTCTCCTCGTAGAAGCGTTGCAGCAGATTCCGCACCAGCGACCGGCGGTAGCCGGCGCCGCCGCGCGCGTCGCTGATGGGCGTGAAGGCCCCTTCCAGCGCCGTCTGCGCCGCCGCCAGGGCGGCCCCGTCCCAGCGCCGCCCTTCGAGCGCCGCTTCGGCCCGGGTGGCCCGCGCCGGGGTCGCGGCGACGCCGCCGTAGGCCAGGCGGGCCCGGCGCACGCGCCCGGCGCCGTCCAGGTCCAGGCAGCACGCGGCCGCCACCGTGCTGGTGTCCACCCGGCTGCGCTTGGCGACCTTGTACACCCGACTCAGGCGCCGTCCGGCGGCGGGCGGAGGTGGAAGCCGCACGGCGACGAGCAGCTCGTCCGGCCGGCGCACCGTCTGGCGGTAGGCGGTGAAGAACGTCTCCAGGGGCACCCGCCGGAGTCCTGAGGGACCGGCGAGCACGGCGACCGCATCCAGGGCGAGCAGCACCGGCGCCAGGTCGCCGATAGGAGACGCGGTGCAGAGGTTGCCCCCGACCGTCGCCCGGTTGCGAATCTGGAGCGAGGCGAAGAGTGGCAGCAGGGCGTGCAGCAGGGGGACCGAATCCCCGACCGTCTCGCCCACCTCGGTCAGCGTCGCCGCGGCCCCGATCTCCCAGCCGCCGCCGTGCGCGCGAATCCGGCGCAGCTCGGCGATTCCGTCGAGGGCGACGAGCGACTCGAGCGGGCGGAAGGCCTTCGTCACCTCCAGCACCAGATCGGTGCCCCCGGCGACGGGGCGCGACTGAGGACTCGCGGCCAGGATGGCAAGCGCCTCGGCCAGCCGCTCCGGACGCTCGTAGCGCCGGCCGAACGCCCGGAGGGACACGGCGTGCCGCGAGAGCCCAGCGGACGCAGCGCGAAGGCGCAGGGCGAACGGATCGAGGTCGTCTCCAGCGCCGTCACCGCGCCGGAGCTGCTCGGCGGCGGTGCGAATCGGCCGGTAGCCGGTGCAGCGGCACAGATTCCCGGCGAGCACGTCGGTCACCGGCGGCCGGGCCTGCCCCGGCCGCGGGTAGTGGTCGACGAAGAGCGACATGACGAACCCGGGCGTACAGTAGCCGCACTGCGAACCGCCGGCGGCGGCGAGCGCCGCCTGAACCGGGTGGAGCGCCACCGCCCGGCCGGCCGGTTGACCCGGCGGATTCGCCGCGCCCGATCCGGCGCCGGCGACCCCGTCCGCCGGCAGCGGACCGGCCAGGCCCTCGACCGTCACCACGTCAAGGCCGGCGAGCGACGGCAGGAGCACGAGGCAGCTGTTCACCGCCCGGTAGCACGGCCGGCCTTCCGCATCCGGCTCGAGGACGGCGACGGTGCAGGCGCCGCAATCGCCCTCGGCGCAGCCCTCTTTCGTGCCGACCAGCCCCTTCTCCCGGACGTAGCGCAACAGGGTGACGTTCGGGTCGACCCCGGCGAGCGGTTCCGGCCGTCCGTTGAGCCGGAAGGCCGGCGCGGCCGGGAGCGCCTGCTCCGGACTCATCCCACGCTCCGGCGGGGCGTCACCAGCCGGCCGATCGGCTCCCCGACGGGCCGCCCCTCAACGGCGACCGTGCGGCCGCGCAGCAGCGTGCGCTGCACCGCCCCGCGGAAGTCGCGTCCCAGATAGGGACTCTGCCGGTGGCGGTAACGCAAGTCGTCCGCGCGCAGCGTCCAGCGAGCGCCGACGTCCACCAGCGCCAGGTCAGCGTCCCACCCGGGGGCGATGCGCCCTTTGGCCGCGGCCAGCCCCAGCCGCGCTGCTGGAGCCGCGGCGCAGAGCGCGGCCAGGGACGCGAGGGACAGCCCCCGGGCGTGGTGCCCCTCGCCGAGCAGCGCCGGCAGGGTGGACTGCACGCCGGAGATGCCGCCCCAGACATCGAAGAAGTCCGATCGCGACTTCATCTCCGGTGGCGCCGGCGAGTGGTCCGAGGCCAGCATGTCAACCGATCCGCCGTCCAGCGCCCGCCACAGGGCGTCGCGCTCCGCGCCCGAGCGCAACGGCGGGGCGCACTTGGCCACCGCGCCCAGGCGCTCGACGTCCTCCTCGGTCAGCAGCAGGTAGTGCGGGCAGGTCTCGCAGGTGACGTCGACGCCGCGGGCCCGGGCCTCGGCGACGGCGACCGCGCCCTGCCCGCTGCTGACGTGGACGACGTGCAGCCGGGCCCCCGTCTCGCCGGCGAAGAGGCAGGCCCGCTGGATGGCCTCGACCTCGGCCAGCACCGGCCGGGAGCGCAGGAAGTCGCGCACCGAGGTCCCCCCGGCTGCCCGGATCCGCCGGGTCAGGGCCCGGGTGAGGGGCTCGCTCTCGGCGTGCACCGCCACCAGCAGCCCCAACCCGGCGGCGACGGCCATCCCCTCGTAGAGCGACAGGTCGTCCGTCGCCGGGAACTCCGGCAGGCCGCTGTCGGACATGAACGCCTTGACCCCCACGGCCCCGCGCGCGGCCAGCTCCGGCAGGGCCTCCAGGTTGTCCGGCGTCAGTCCGCCCCACAGGGCGAAGTCGGCCCGGGCCTGCCCCGCCGCCGCCGCTCGCTTGACGTCGAAGCTCGCGCCGTCGAGGGTCAGCGGCAGGTTGTTCAGCGGCATGTCGGCGAAGACGGTGCCGCCGCCGGCTACCAGGGCCTCGCTCCCGGTGGCGATCCCCTCCCACTCGGTCCGGCCGGGCTCGTCGAAGTGCACGTGGGGGTCGACGATCCCGGGGAAGACGTGCCAGCCGGTGGCGTCGATCTCCTCCGCCGTCGCTCCCAGCAGGCCGGGGCCGACCTGCGCGATCTGCCCCGCCTCGACCGCGACGTCGGCGGCGAACGTCCCTTCCGGGGTGACCACGACCCCCCCGCGCACGACGAGATCAAACACCGCGGCTGGCTCCTCCGGTCGCGTCGTCGGCCGCCGGCCCGGATCGTTGCCCACCCAGGCGCTCCAGAAAGTCCACCATCGCCCCCACCGCCAGCGCGACGTCTCCCGGCAGCACCGCCTCGTCCGGGTGGTGGCTGATCCCGCCGGGGCTGCGCAGGAAGAGCATCGCCACCGGCCAGCGCGCGGCGAGCACCTGGGCGTCGTGCCCCGCGCCGCTGACCAGGCTCGGGGCGGTCAGCCCCATCGCTCCGAGCGCCGTCCGCAGGACGGCGCTCAGGGCCGCGTCGCACGGCACGGCGGCGTGCTCGAACACCGGCGTCGCCTCCATCTCCAGCCGGCGGCGCGCCGCTTCGGCCGCTCCCGCCGCCAGCATGCGCTCGACCGCCGCCCGGCGCACGGCCGCGTCCGGGTGGCGGACGTCGAGCGAGAGCGTCACCCGGCCGGGGATGACGTTGGCCGATCCCGGCAGGGCCGCGATCTGCCCGACGGTCGCCACCAGCCCCGGGGTGGCGAGCGCTTCGGCCTCGGCGAGCAGCACGAACGCCGCCGCCCCGCCGAGCGCGTCCCGCCGCGCGCCCATCGGGGTCGTCCCGGCGTGCCCGGAGCGACCGCCGAACGTCAGGGTCAGCCGGGACTGGCTGGTGATCGCGCTGACCAGTCCGAGGGGCGCCCCGAGCGATTCCAGCACCGGCCCCTGCTCGATGTGCGCCTCCAGGTAGCCGAACGCCGCCGGGGCCGCGATCTCCGCCGCCGGCAGCGCCGCCGGGTCGTTGCCGAAGTCCCTGATCGCCTCGGCGACGGAGACCCCCTGGGCGTCCCGCCGCGCGAGCAGGTCGGGGTCGTAGCTCCCGACGACGGCCCGACTCCCCAGGAAAGGGACGCCGAAGCGCGCCCCTTCCTCTTCCGAGAAGGCGAGCACCTCGAGCGGGAACGGCAGGGCCAGGCCCCGGCGGCGCACGCCGTCGACGGCGGCGATCGCCAGGGTCACGCCCAGGATGCCGTCGTAGCGCCCGGCGTCGCGCACCGTGTCCACGTGCGACCCCATCAGAAACGCCGGTCCCGTGGCCCCCGGTGGCGCGTACCGCCCGATCACGTTCCCGGCGGCGTCCAGGCGCACGCTCATCCCGGCCGCTTCCATCCAGACTCGCACGCGGCGCTGCACCTCTCGCACCGGCGGGGAGAGGAACGTGCGGGTCAGGCGCCCCGCCTCCTCGCTCAGCGTGCCCAGCTCGTCGCAGCGCCGCACCGCCTCCGCTCCAAGCTCCTCCCGCATCAGCTCCCCCGGTACGTGCTGTAGCCCCACGGCGACACCAGCAGCGGCACGTGGTACTCGCCCTCCGGATCGCTCACCCCGAAGCGTACGGGCACCCGATCCAGGAATGCCGGCTCGGGCAGCGCCACCCCGCTGGCCCGGAAGTAGCTGCCCAGCCGGAAGACCAGCTCGTACGTCCCCGGCGGCAGGCTCGCCGCTTCGAGCAAGGGGCGGGGCGGCCGGCCGTTCTCGCCGGTCACCGCGCTCGCCAGCGGGCGGCGGGTCTCGCTCGCGCCGCCGGGCGAGCCCTGGTGCTCGAGGAAGTAGAGCTCGACGGTCACGCCCGCCGCCGGTCGCCCGGCGGCGAGGTCGAGGACGTGCGTCGTCAGGCGGGCCACGCTTCTCTCGTCGATTCCGTCTTCGGGCCCGGATCGCTCACCGGCGTCGGGCGTCGCGTCTCCGGGTGGCGCACGACCGCTCAGGCCCGGCGCAGGGTCAGCCCGATGCGCCCGTAGGGCGGCCGGGGATCACAGTAGACCTTCACCCGGCCGTCAAGCTCGGACACGGCGGCCGTGTCCCACAGCCGGTTCTGGGCCTCGAACGAGACCTCCGTCAGCTGCGGAAAGCGCTCCAGCACGCGCTGCCCCATCTCGTGTACGAGGTGCTGGATGGACTGGCTGACGAAGCGGTGGAAGGAGACCTGGCAGACGTCCCGGACCTGCTCGGCGGCGACGTAGCGGCCCCTCCCGGTCCCCCCGGCGAGGGCGTCGCCGGGGTCGCCGTAGCGCCAGAAGACGTCGAGGTGGATGAACAGGGGCCGATCCACCTGCTCGGGGAGCGTCGTGTAGTCGTCGCGGGCGAAGCGCCGGAAGGCGCTCCCGGTGACCTTGATCAATTGCAGTCCGGCCTGGCCGCAGCGGTGGGCGGTGATCGTGGCGGCGTCGCCGTCGCGCGCCACGTCGAGCTCGACCACGGCGTGGTCGCCCCGGGACCGGCTGAAGAGCACCGCGCTCGACTCGAACGCCGCCCCCCCGCCAGCGCCCGGCACCGGCGCGGCGGCGAAGGGCACCTCGCGCCCCGTCAGGCGCAACGTCTGCATCTGGGCGAACGTCTCCAGGAAGCGCCGCCCGAGGAAGGCGAGGAAGCCCTCGAGCGTTGCCCCGTCGTACTCCAGCGCGCTGCGCTGCACGAAGTTCTTCATCGTGTCCGTGGCCACCACCTCCCGGTTGTCGCCGGAGACGTACGCCGGCAGGAAGGTGTCGCCGAAGACGTCCACGTCCACGTCGACGGCGAAGAGGATGTTCTCCCGCCCGCCGAACGCGGACTCCGGCACCGGCGCCAGGCCGCGCAGGGGGCGAGCGTAGGTGCGGTAGACGGTGACGCCGGCCTTGCCGTAGTGCAGCCCGTGCGCCCGGCCCGCCTGCGCCGCCGCCGGGCCCGGCGCGCTCCCGGTCTGCGCTCCCCGCGGCGTCTCGCTCACGCTGGCCCCCCCGGCGGCCCGTCGACGACCGCCTCTTCGAGGCGGAAGCGGGTGATGGCGCCGATCTCGTCCAGCGCCTGCGCCACCTCCGCCGGCGCGTCGTGCTGCAGCCGGCGTTCGAACGCCTCCAGGATACTCGCTCGGGACGTACCCCGGACGGCGATGATGAAGGGGAACCCGAAGCGCTCGCGGTAGCGCCGGTTGAGCTCGGTGAAGCGGGCGAGCTCGTCCGGGGCCAGGCGGTCGAGTCCGGCGCCGGACTGCTCGGCGGCCGAGTCGGCGCCCAGGCGCAGGCGGGTGCCGAGGTCCGGGTGGGCCCGGATCAGGGCGAGCTGGGCCCCCACGCCGGCGTCGCGCACGGCGCCGGTCATGGCCCGGTGCAGGTCGCCGACGGACGCGAACGGGCGCCGGGGGTAGACCGCCTCCGCCACCCACGGAGAGGACTCGAAGATGGCGCCGAGCGTGGCGACGAACTCCGGCCGCGGGCAGGCGTTCAGATCGCTCAGGCGGACGGCCACGGTGGCCGCTAGTCCTCCCGGGTGTGGCGCTCGACCCAGTCGATCACGCGTCGCTGGTAGTCGACGCGGTGGCTGGGCCGCCCGGAGACGATGAAGCCGTGGGCGCCGCCGGGGTAGCGCACCATCTCCACCGGCACCCTCCCTTCCGCCGCCAGGGCGCCGAAGAACTCCTCGCCCTGGCCGATGGGGCAGCGGTCGTCGGCCTCACCGTGCACGATCAAGGTCGGCGTGCGCACCCGCTCGGCGTAGGTGATGGGGGAGAGGCGCCGCTGGGTCTCCCGCACCGGCTCCCGGGAGAGGGTGTCTCCCCCCAGCTCCCAGGCGCCGAACCAGGGCCCGATGTCCGAGGTGCCGCTGAACGACTCCAGGTTGGTCACCGGGGCGCCGACCACGGCGGCGCGGTAGCGCTCGCTGTGGCCGATCGTCCAGGACGTCATGTAGCCGCCGTAGGAGTAGCCGACGACCGCCAGGCGCTGCGGGTCGGCGATCCCCTCCGCGATCAGGGCGTCGACGGCGGCGAGCTGCTCGGGGAGGTCGCGCTCGCCCCAGCGGCCGCGGATGCGGTGGGCGAAGGCCTTGCTGTAGGAGCCGGAGCCGCTCGGATTCAGGGCCAGCACGCTCCAGCCCTTCGCGGGCAGGACGTTGGCGTAGAAGGACTCGAAGGGGAAGGTGAAGCCGAAGAAGCTGTGCGGGCCGCCGTGGATGTGCACGAGCAGCGGCCCGGGGCCGGCGGCGTCCGGGGCGCGGAAGAGCCAGCCGTCGACGGCCAGGTCCTCCCCGCCGGGCACGGCGAAGCGGCGCCGCTCGACGCGGGGCAGGGCGAGTCCGTCGAGCACGGCGTCGTTCAAGGTGGTCAGCCGGCGTTCGGCGCTGCCGTCGGCGGCGCAGAGGAAGACGTCCCCCGGGTGCTGGAGGTCGGCGGCGCTGAACGCGATCTCCCCGCCGCCGGCGCCGACGCTGTGGCTGCTCAGCCAGCGCTCGCCCGCGACGATCGGTCGGGGGACGGCCTCGCCGGGGACGGCGCGGACGAGGCAGACGCTGCCGGCGTCGGCCAGCGGATAGACCAGGCTGCGGCCGTCCGGCGACCAGGCCGGGCCGGGGGACACCTGCGGCAGCCGGCCGGGGAAGGCGCTGCGGTCGTCGCCCGGGCCGACGCGCTGCGGCGCCGCCGGCCCACCGCCGCCGGCGGCCACCGTCCACACCCGCACCGCCGGGTCGCCCAGTCCCGGCTCCTGCACGTCGGTGGCGAAGAACGCGATCGCCGTCCCGTCCGGCGACCAGGAGGGCCAGCAGACCCGCCCGGCGTCCTCGGTCACGCGGCGCGCGCCGGTCCCGTCGGCGCCGGCGACCCACAGGTCGGAGAGGGCGTAGTCCGCCAGGCCCTGGCGGTCGCGGGTGAAGGCCAGCTGCGCGCCGTCCGGCGACCAGGCGGGACCGCGGTGCTCCGCTTCGCCGAACGTGATCTGCGTCGCCACCGGGCGGCGCTCGTCCGCGACGTCGACGACGAACAGGTGGGCGACGGCGTCGAACGTGAAGCCCTGCCCGTCCGCTTTGTACTGCGCCCGGGTGACCACCCGGGGACGCTGCTCCCAGCGCGCGCGCTCGGCCTCCGCCTCCGGCGCCGACGCCCGGGGCACCCGGGCGGCGAACGCCAGACGCCTTCCGTCCGGCGACCACGTCGCCGCCCCCGCGCCCTCCTCGAGGTCGGTCAGCCGGCGCGCTTCGCCCCCGTCCGAGGGAACGAGGTAGAGCTGCGGCCGCTCCCGGCCCTGGCGGTGCGGCGGCCGGTCGGAGAGGAAGGCCAGGCTACGCCCGTCCGGCGACCAGCGGGGGGCGCTGTCCTTGCCCGGGCCACGGGTGAAGCGGCTCAGCCGTCCCGAGGCGGTCTCCACCACCCAGATGCTGGAGCGCACCTCGTCCGCGGCGGCGTCCAGCTCGTTGAGGACGAACGCCACGCGCCGTCCGTCGGGAGAGAGCTGGACGTCGGCCACCGTCTTCAGGGCCAGGAGGTCCTCCGGCTCAACCGGTCGCACGCCATCCCTCCGGCGAATCCGGCTCAACCGGTCGCCTGCGACTGCTCCAGAAAACAGAGAACCCTGAGAAACCTTTCGGCCCCTCAGGGTCGTCCCTGCACCCGATACCTTGCGCCGTCAGCAGTCGACGCCTTGAGCCTTGCAGCCGGCTCGGGCTTCCCGCAGAACAACTGCCGTTCGCCCTGCGGGGGCGCCGGACACCTCCCGGTATCCGACCCGCCGGTAAGACCGATTGCTCGACCTCCCGTAGCGGTCGCGATCCCGTGCCTCTGGATCGCTCCCGGAAGTGGTGCTTGCTTGCCTCCGGTACCGGCACTGTAGGGCGGCCGCCCGCACGGAGACAAGAGCTTTCGCGCACCGGCCGAAAAACTGCCCCGGATTCCGCGGGCGGGCTACGTCCAGCGGTCGAGCGCGACCGGCGCCGGCGGGGCGGCTGGGGTCGCCGGCGGCGCCGCGGCGGCGCCGCCGAGGGGCGTGAACAGGACGGCGACGTGCGCGCTGGTCACGTCCTGGAGCGTGACCTCCAGGCGCCGGATTCCCGGCGAGGGACGCTGCGGCAGGGGGATCTGCACCGCCTCGACGGCGAAGCTGGCGCCGCTCGGGGCCAGCAGGCGGGCCTCCAGCAGGGCGCCGCCGAGCGACAGGATGGCCCGGTCGCCGCGGCCGTCGCGCTCTCCGGCCAGGCGCACCTCGGCCCGGGTGTGCATGGCCCAGCGCAGGGTCATCCCCCGGTCGGCCTCCACCTCATCCTGGACGAGCACCCGGGTGCGGCCGTCGCGCAGGGCGATTCCCCGGCGCACCCGCCTGGCCCCCTGCGCCCGGTAGGCCGCGGTCAGGTCGGCGACGGCCAGGCCGCCGGCCGGCGCCGAGCGGAACGCGATCAGCGCCGCGGCCGCCCGGGGGTCCTGGTTCTGACCGTCGAGGAGCAGGGTGTTGTGTCCCTCCGTCGCCAGGCGGTAGTACGTCCAGCGCTTCGCGCTCGCGCTCAGCGGGGTGTCGAAGTAGCCCGGCAGGTTGTAGTCGTCCGGACCGAGGTCGGTGGCCCAGCGCTGCCCGAGGGCGTCCAGGACGAACGTGCCCAGATCGAGGTGGGAGTGGTTGGCCTTGTTGTCGCCGCCCTTGAAGCCGACGTAGATGGCCTGCCGGTCCGTCCAGGCGGAGCGCAAGACGGCCACGCCGGCGGCCGCGTAGTGGGCGTCCAGCCCGGTGCGGGCCAGGTCCTCTTTCGACCCCCGGGCGTCGTACCAGAGCAGATCGCGCGAGGAGCCACCCGCTCCGGCGGCCTCCCTCGCCCCCCAGGCCAGGAGCGGGTCGTCGAAGCGCCGGGCGAGCCAGAACAGGGCCGGCTCGTCGCCGGCGCGCTCGCCGGCGTCTGCGAAGTTGAAGAACAGCCCGGTCGGCCCCGCGCTCTGCAACCGGAACGTGCCCGCGCCGGCCAGGCCGGGCAGGGTGCTCAGCCCGAAGTCGGTGCCCAGGGCGCTCTGCAACCCTGCCAGGGCGGAGACGGTGTACTTGGTGGCGTAGCTCCAGTAGCCGGGCCCTTCGGCCCAGGCGCCGTCCGGAGCGTAGGAGGCCAGGGCGGCCGGCATCCCTTGCAGGGCGCGGTACAGCAGGGGCCGGCAGAGGTCCGGCTCGACGTCCGCCAGGGCGAGCGCGGCGAGGGCGACGCCCCCGTTGCAGACCAGGTTCCAGTTGAAGCGGTCGGACGCCCACCAGGCGCGCCTGGCGTAGGCGTCCGCCGCCGGGAGCAGACCCTTCTGCACGAGGGCGTCACGGAGGAGGGCCCGGTCGTCCTCGCTCAGAGCGTCGTACAGCCAGTCGTATCCCACGGCGAAGGCGTGACTCATCTCGGCCACGTCGAGGAAGTGGGAGGGGTTCCAGTCCGAGAACGCCGCCGCCGCCCGCAACTCCTCCAGGGCCCGCGCCCGCCACGACTCGCCCCCGTCGAGGCGGTGGAGCAGGGCGAGGGTGTAGACCCGCTCCAGCACCTTGCGGCAGGTGTCCAGCAGGCGGGGGCCGACGAGGACGCGCTGCGCCACCGCCTCGGTCAGAATCCGCTCGCCGCTGCGCTGGAGGGCGTCGCGGTAGCCGCGGGCGACGGCGTCGGTGGCGATCGCCCCTTGCAGGCGGGGCACGTCGTCCGGGAGCAGGAGCAGCCGGGGGTGTTCCGGGCGCAAGGTGTCGAGCACGGCCCCTTCGGCCGGCAGGGCGAGCGCGGACGGCGTCGCCGGGCGGGGCGTGGGCGCGGCCGGGACAGCGCCCGACCGCCACCGGGGCGGCAGCGCGCAGGCGCTCCCCCCGGCGGCCAGCACGCCGGCCACCGCCCCCATGGCGCTCCGTCTCGCCGTCCCCGTCACCGCTCGGATGTCCCCCATTATCGTACGCTGTGCCGACGCCGCCGGCGATTCAGGGCGTGCGCTACGTGCCGGTTGCGGGTCAGCATTCCATCGAGAGAAGGCGGTGCATGGACTACACCTGGAAGCTGGACTCCGGAAAGCACGTCTCCCTGGGCGACTACGATCCGCGCCACAAGGGCGGGGTCGACCGGCATCTGGCCGAGCAGCGCCTGATCGAGCTGCAGACCGAGCTCGGGGAGCTGCAGGAGCTGTGCTTCGCCGCCCAGCGGCAGGCGGTGATCGTGGTCTTGCAGGGTATGGACACCAGCGGCAAGGACGGCACGATCAAGAAAGTGATGGACAGCGTCGACCCGCAAGGCTGCCGCGTCACCGCCTTCAAATCGCCGTCCCCCCTCGAGCTCTCGCACGACTTCCTGTGGCGCGTGCACAACGCCGCCCCGGAGAAGGGGATGCTGGGGATCTTCAACCGCTCCCACTACGAGGACGTGCTGATCGTGCGCATCCACAACCTGGTGCCCGAGGACGTCTGGCGGCACCGCTTCGACCAGATCAACCACTTCGAGCACCTGCTCGCCCGCTCCAACACGGTCGTGCTCAAGTTCTTCCTGCACATCAGCAAGGAGGAGCAAGCCGAGCGCCTGCTGGAGCGCGAGGAGAACGTGGACAAGCGCTGGAAGCTGAATCCGAGCGACTACACCGAGCGCGGGCGGTGGGACGAGTACATGGCCGCCTACGAGGACGTCCTGAGCCGCTGCGCCACGCCCTACGCGCCGTGGTGGATCGTCCCCGCCGACCGCAAGTGGTTCCGCAATCTGGCCTTCGCCACCACCCTGGTCGAGGCCCTCCGCCCCTACCGTGAGGAGTGGCAGCAGGCCCTGCGGGCCCGCGGCCAGGAGAACCACCAGGCCCTGCTCGCCCTGCGCGCCCGCGGCGAAGGGCTGCTCTAGACCGGCTCCCGGGTGCGGCCCGCCGCCCGGCGCCGGGCATCAGCTCTCGAAAGGGAGGGGCGTCCGGCCCCGCGCCCTGCGCGCCGGCGGCGCCGGCGGGGGCGGGGGCGGCACCTCGACCGCATCGAGCACCGGGCGCAGGTCGGCCGCGTCCGTCGCCACCGCCGGCAGCCCGGCGGCGAGCAGGGGGGCCACCGCCGGCGGCGCCCCGAAGAAGACCACCGGCTCCCCGGATCGGGCCCCGCCGGCGACCCTGGCCAGGCGGACGCCGTGGCGCGGGGAGCGCACGGCGCAGACTCGCGCCGCGGCCGCACCGTGGACGAGGCGCACTTCGGGCACGAGCACCCCGGAGGCCCAGGCCTGGGCCTCCGGCAGACGGCGCAGGCCCCAGACGGCGCCGCCTGTGCTCTCGGCGGCCGGCCGGCGCTTCCCGCCACCGGCAACGGCCGCCGCCACCGCGGGGGCGTCCCAGCCGGGGAGATCGTCCCAGCCGGCGTCCGGAGCGCCGTCCCCGCTGAGCAGGTCGAGCACCTCGGGGGTGAGGCGCAGCTCCGCCCGGCGGTCGCGCAGCACCACCAGAGCCGACCCCTCCAGGACGGAGCGCCGGCCCCGTTCCAGGAGCTGCACCACCGTCCGGGCGACGCGCCGGCCGTGCCGCGTCCAGGACCCCAGGGCGTCCGGCCGGCCGGCCAGGCGCAGGCGGGCCGTGCCGCCGCCGCGGTGCAGCGTCGCGTCCACGCCGTTCGCCCCCGCCACCTCCCGCGCCCCCGCCTCGAGCCGGGACAGGGTGACGCCTTGCCCGTCGGTCAGCGTGAGCTCGATCTGCGGGGCGTGCCGCAGCAGCGTCTCCAGGATGCCGAAGTTGTAGTTGGCGACCACGTCCTCGGGGGCCGGGGTCGGGCCGGTGCGGCCGAGCACGGCGTGCTCGGCGGCGTCCAGGTAGAGCAGCCGCTCCAGTTGTCCGCCGCGGAGGGCGAAGCTGCGCTCCATCGACCCGTACGTCTCGGCCTGGTCGCTGCGCCGCAGGAAGCCGTCTCCGGTCCCGTCGCTCCCGTTGAGGCGGGCGTAGAGGGCCGCCCGCAGCCCCTTCGGCGTGCTCGCCCCGGCCCGCTCCAGGCGGCGCAGGGCGCCCGGCGAGCAGACCTGGACGAACTCCGGGCTGCGGTAGCGGTAGCTGGTGGCGAGCGAGGCGACGACGCAGCGGGCCAGCTTGTGGTCGCCGAAGAACTGCACCAGCACCTCGGGGTCCATCTCCCGGCGCTCGTGCCCCACCTGCGACTCGAAGTACTGCACGGCGATGCTCACCTTGGGCAGCACCGAGCGGTCGCGCAGCAGGCGCGGGTAAAGGGCGCGGGTCTCGGCGACCCCGCCGGCGGCGTCCTCGCCGCGCGCCCGGCGGGTGGAGTAGCGGACGTCTTTCAGCGGGAAGGCCACGATCAGGCCGCGTCCGGCCGCGTCGCGGCCACTTTCTCGGCCGGGCGCCGCGCTCGCGCGGCCCGCCCTTCCGTCGTCCCCCGGCTGATCAGCTCGTAGAGCATCGCCTCGCGCAGCTTGGGCCGCAGCACGCGCCCCAGGCGCTGGATGTACTCCCGGGTAGCGGCGCTGCCGCTGACCACGATGGCCACATTGGCGTCCGGGACGTCAACGCCCTCGTTCAGCACCCGCCCGGTGACCAGCTTGCTGTACCGCCCGCCCCGGAAGCGCTCCAGGATCTGGCGGCGCTCGTCCGGGTCCGTGCGGTAGGTGATGGCCGGCAGGCCGAGGCGCCGGCTGACGGTCTGCACCATCGCCGTGTACTCGCAGAAGACGATCGCCTTCGCGTCGTGGTGCTGCGCGAGCAGGGTCTCCACCTGGTCGAGCTTGCCCTCCGCGTTGAGGGCGATCAGCCGCGCCTGGTGGTGCGCCTGGAGCGCCCGCCGCGCCGCCGGGTCGACGGCGCTGCGCCGGATCATCTGCTCGAAGAAGTTGCCCTGCATCAGCTGGCTGCGCCGGGTGGCGATGTACCACTTGAACTCGGCCATCAAGGCGTCGTAGCGGTAGCGCTCCTCCGGCGAGAGGTTGACGAAGATGCGCTTCTCGCGGTAGCTGGCGATGTGCCCGCTGCGGGCCAGCTCGGCCGGCAGCCGGCGGTAGACCTCGGGGCCGATCAGCTCGACCAGGGCCTGGTGCCCCCCGTCCGTGCGCTCGGGCGTGGCGGACAGCCCGAGGCGCCACGGCGCCGCCGTCTTGCGGGCGATCGCCCGGTAGGTCGGCGCCGGCAGGTGGTGCACCTCGTCCACGATCAACAGCCCGTAGGCGGAGAGGTCCCGCCGGGGCATCGCCGCCGAGTCGTAGGTCATCACCGTGATCTCCTGGGGCCGGCGCTCCCCGCCCCCGACCACGCCGACCGCCGCGGCCGGCGCCCCGGCCTTCGCCACCAGCCCGTCCCGCCACTGATGCAGCAGCTCGATGGTGGGCACCACCACCAGCGTGCGCACGGGCACCTGCTCGAGGGCCATGAAGGCGACCACCGTCTTGCCCGCCCCGGTGGGCAGCACGACCACCCCGCGGCCGTTGCTCGCCAGCCAGTTGCGCAGGGCGTCCCGCTGGTAGGGACGCGCCTGCAGCGTCAGGCGGGGCGAGAACGGCAGGGCGTAGCGCTCGAGCAGGGCCTCGTCCAGCCCGCCGGCCGGTCCGGCCAGGGGATCGAAGACGGCCGCGTCCAGGTCAACGGCGCCGTCTTCGCCGCCGCGGTCGGGATCGGGCGCGTCGAAGGCGTCGAAAGGCGTCGACGGTGAGTCCACGTTCAGCTCCTGCGACGTACTCGGACGGGGCCTCGGGGCCCGGTGATCCGGGGGCTCATGGGCGTACACACCGGGACAGACGCCCCGGCGGGGCGCCGCCGCGCGCCGGCGGGCGCTCAGGCGGCGGCGGGAACGTCCGCCGCCGGAGCGGCCGGAGCGGCCGGAGCGGCCGGAGCGGCCGGAGCGGCCGGAGCGGCCGGAGCGGCCGCTGCCTCCGGGGGCGCCAGCAGCCCGGCGGCGGCCTGCGCCCACTGCGCCTCCCGGCGCGCCCCGATCCCCCGCAGGGCGCGCAGGCGTCCCTCGTCCGCCGCCCGGATGAGGTCGACCAGCCCGAAGACTCCCGCCTCGGCCATCAGGCGGGCCGCCGTCCGGGGGCCGATCCCGGGCACCGCGAGCAGCTCCCGCAGCGGCTGCGGCAGCGAAGCGAGCAGCTCCTCCTGGAACTCCATCCGCCCCTGCCGCACCAGCTGGCCGAGCTTGCGCTGCAGGCGCGCGCCGAGCCAGGGCAGCACGAGATCGCCGCCGCCGCTCAGGTAGCGCCCGGCGCCCTCCGGGAGACGCAGCATGCCCACCGCCGCCCGGCGGTAGGCGCGCACCCGGTAGGGGTTCGCTCCCTGGGATTCCAGCAGCGCGGCGACGCCGAAGAGGGCCCGCGCGGCGGCCCGGTTCCCCTCCGCCTGGGCCTGCGAATCGTTCTGGAACATCAGTTCTATTCTAGCATGTTCTGTCTAGCCTGGGAGGCCCCAGTCTTCATGACGGGTGGGGGAGCTCGTGGGGGCGCAGCCCCCACACCCCCCGCTTGCAAGGAGCCACCAAGCCGGCCACCGGCGGGGTGGGGGC
>DATLLM010000150.1:0-5344 GCA_035537855.1 Chloroflexota bacterium
TCCGCGGCCACACCGCCAGCCGGCGGATCACCGGCGAGGGGGCATCCGGGTCGACCCCGACCCCGACCCGGGTGGCCCCCCCGGCCGCGTCCGGGCCCGGCGCCGGGACGAGCAGACCGTCCGCCTCCGTCCCGATCCCGCGGTCGTCGAGCCAGACGTCCAGCCGCTCCCCGTGGGCCCGCACGACGAGCCGGTGCGTCGCGCCCGGCCGGCAGCTGGTGGCGGCGGTCTGGTAGACGGTGGAGACGGCGCCGCCGGCCGCCGCCTCCACCCGGATGGCGTCCGCGCCGCAGGCGACTCGCCACCAGTTCTGCGCGTCCCGGTAGCGGACGTAGAGGCTGGCCGGCGCGAACGGGCCCCTGGGGGTGTCGAAGCTCAGCTCCACCAGCCCGTCGCTCACCCCGGGATCGATCGTGGCCAGCGCGGACGCCGGGCCCCGCCGGGTGAGGCCCGCCCCGCCCGGTCGCGGGTCGCCGCTCTCCACCCGCCAGAGGAAGCCCCCCTGGGACGTGGTCCCCAGGTCGGCTGGTGCGCCCGGGGCGGCGCCGCGCCGGAACGTGTCGACGGCGACGGCCAGGCCGTCCTGGGTCGCGAACTCGCCCCCGAGGTCGAGGACGCGGACGGAGGCCACCCCGGCCTGCGTCCGGCGGCTGTCGACGCCGGCGTAGAGCGAGCCGTCTGCGCCCCGCTCGTTCACCCACATCAGCGTCGCCTCGGGGAACGTCCCCATGGCCCCGCCGGAGACGAAGTGGTAGCTCCCTGAGGGGCGCAGGGTGGTGGTGAAGAGGTAGTTGTGGTTCTCGGCGACGTAGCCCCCCAGAGGCACCGCGCCACCTGGGGTCACCGCCGTCAGGCGCAGGTCACGTCCCCCGTTGCCGCCTGCGCCCAGGGCGGAGGCGAAGCCGGCGCCGTAGCCCCCGGACGGCGGATCGGCCGGGAAGCGCCTCGGGGAGAGCAGGAACAGGGGCCCGTCCACCGCCCCGACGAACGCCCGGGCGACGGCCGCCAGCGACCGGCCGGGCCGGCGGGGCAGCGCCCGCACCGAGTACATCCCCGGCGCGCCCCAGGCGGCCGGCGTCCGCTGGCCGGTGATCTCGAGCAGCGCGTCCGACGGTTCGAGCTCCCCCGCCCGGCTGCGGGTCACCCAGGTGGCGGCGCTCGGCCCGCGCCCCCGGAAGGACTCACCGAACACGTCCCCGGAGGCGTCGGGCACCACCCCCGCCTCGGTGCCGTCGCTTCCCAACCGGGAGCCGACCAGCAGCGCGACCCAACTCAGGAGGACGACCAGCAGGACAACCGCCACCCCCTGGCGGAGGCCGCGGCGGGGCGGTGCGCCGGACGCGCCGGCGCTTGTGGGACGACCGAGGGGCATGTTATCCATGGGTCGTGTGCTGGCGGCGCTCGGCGCTGACCCCTGGCCGGGCCCGGCGTCTGGCCTGGGGCCTGGCCCTGCTGCTGGCGGTGCCGGGCCTGGCGCCGCCGGAACCGGACGGGACCGCCGGGGCCGCCAGTCGGTCCGCCCCCACCTTCAGGTACGGCATGTTCGAGGACGCCAATTACGTGCGCGGCCCGGCGGATTTCGCCGCGACCGTCGCCGACCTGCAAGCCCGGCAGTTCGACAGCGTCCTGTTCACCAACAACTTCACCTTCCGGGACGAGCCCCTCCTGGGGGTGGCCGACGCTCTCGGCTTCGGCGTGGTCTTCGCGCCCCACGCCGAGCTGAGCGCTGCCTGGTGGGCGCCGGACGCCCCGGTCTCCCCGGAGCAGGCCCGGCGGGTGATCTACCCCATCGTCGACCACGTCCGGGACCACCCCAGTCTTATCGGGTACAACGTCCTGGACGACGCTCCCGATAGGTTGGCTCCCAAAGTCTCCCTCGCCGTGCAAGCGTTCAAGGAGCGGGATCCGGAGCGCCCGGCCGCGCCCGTGCTGGTCGAGGGCCACGACGAGGTGGCTCGCGCCGCCGAAACGGACGTCCGGCTCACCTACGTCTACCCGGCGCTGGTCGTGCGCCCGCCCTGCGACTTCTCCCTGACCGCCGGCCGCGGTCCGGACGCGTTCAGCGAGCACCTGCGCCACGTCGCCTCCTTCGGCCCGGCGCAGACGCCTCTGTGGGTCGTCCTCCAGGCTCACGGCCAGGGGGGGGACTACGATCCGACCGCCGCCGACCAGACGGCCCTCCGGGAGCCGACGCCGGAGGAGGTCCGCCTGCAACACTGGCTCGCCCTCGGCGAAGGGGCCAAAGGCATCTTCTGGTTCATCTACACCACGCAGCAGTTCTGGACCGGGCTGCGCGACAACCCCCGCCTCTACGCCGAGATCAGCGACCTCGCCCGGCGGACGGCGCCCCTCCGCCCGATCCTGGGGGGGCTGGAGAAGGCGCCGGACCGGGCCACCGTCGCGGCCACCAGCGAGCAGCCGCCCCCGTTCCGGCCCTACGCCAGCACCCTCGTGGACGGCGCGGGCAGAGTCTACGTCGTGGCGGCGAATCGCAGCTGCGCCCCCCAGCAGGTCGCGGTCGACGTGCCGGACGCCCGGGGGGCCCTGCGCGACGTCGAGACCGGCACCTCGTACCCCCTGGGGACCACGTTCTCCCTCCGCGGGGGCGACGGCCGGCTGTTCGAGGTCGTCGCCGGCGGCTGAGCCGCCGGCGGGCGGGCCCTGTTACCATCCGTATTCGAATGAGGCGCCCTCTCGGCCGGTTAAGGCGGGCCCCCAGGGCGGCGGCCGCCGCCCTGCTCGTGCTCGCTGGGGTCGTGGCCGTGGCGGTCGTCCTGCTGCCGGGAGCCGCCCCCCTGACGGGGCGGACACCCGCCGGCGGGTCGGCTGCGGGCGGCCCGCCGGCCGCGTTCTACGACACCTTCGCCGGCGAGACCCTCGCTCCTGCCCGGTGGCAGGTCTCCGGCGGGGGGGAGGCCAGGCCCTTGCAGGGCGAGCTCGTGCTGGGCTCCCAGGGCCCGCCGGCGGCGGCCTGGGGCAGCCCGGGCCTCTACTCGGCCGGCGCCCTGCCGGCCAGGGCCGGACGCACGGTGGTCTCCGTCGCCCGGCCCGGCGCGGCCGCCGTCCGCGGCCCGCTCTTCCTGCTCTCGCCCTCGCCGTTCCCGGCCGATCCGACCCGCGGGGGCTACGGCGTCGGCTTCGACTCGCTCGGCGGCGACGACGGGAACGGCGGCGCCGACCTGCGCCTGTCGGCGATCACCCCGGAAGGGCAGTTCCTCTACGACCGGGAGATCGCCCGGCCGGTCGACTACCTGATGGCTACGACCCTGCGCCCCGAGGGCTCCTACCACTTCGTCTCCGGCGGGGCCTTCGGCACCTTCCCGGCGGCGACCCTGATCTGGGTGGGGAACGCCGGCGGGGCCGGCGCGGGCAACGACCTGTACGTCGGGGTCGACGCCAAGGACACGGCGGCGGCGGCCGCGTCGGTCAAGGTGGTCGATCTGCCGGCGGAGTTCGGCTCCCCGTTCGGCCTGGCCCGCGCCGCCGACACCTTCCAGCCCGCCGCCGCCCCGGCGCTCGGCCGCACCGAGGTGGGGGGCTTCGCCTGGCGCACGACCGCCGGGGCCTTCCGCCGCGAAGCCGGGGGGATCGTGCGCGAGGGGCAGGCCCCCGCCCGGGCCGTCTTCGACCCCAAGCTGACCGACGGCATCTTCGAGACGACCGTGCGCACGCCGGAAGGCCCCTTCGCCGGGCCGGCGCTCTACTTCCGCTTCGAGGACGAGCAGAACTGGTGGCGCTTCCGCTGTAGCGCGGACAGCGTCGACCTGGTGCGGTCCGCCGGGGGGGTCGAGTCCGTCGCCTACCAGACCGGCTCGATCAGCTGCGCCCCCGGTCAGACGTACCGAATCGTCGTCCGGGCGCACGGCCCCAACATCAACGTCTGGATGAATCAGACCGGCGTGACCTTCTCCGTCGGCGTGACCGCCGACGGGCCGGTCCCGGCCGCGGCCACGGGCGTCGGCGTCGGCGTCGGCGAGGCCGGCGCGGCCGACGCCGGGGCGCCTTCGCCGGTGATCGATCAGGTGGTGGCCTGGCCCCGGACGGTCACCCTGCCGGCCGCGGCCGGCCCGGCGCCCAGCGTCCCGGGCAGCGGCGAGCGCCCCCTGGCGCAGGACATCTTCACCGGCCCCAATCCCACCCGCTTGCAGAACCGGCGCCCCTCGCTCGGCGGCCCCTGGCGCGAGTACGCCGGGACGTGGGTCGCCGGCGGCGGCCGCCTCGTCCCCGTCCGCCGGCCGGACGAGGCGGCGCAGGACTCCCTGGCCGCCGTCTCCACCGGACTCACGGACGTGGCGGCGGCGGCCACGGTCGACCTCGAGCCCTCCGGTCAGGAGGCCCCGGACGCGGTCTGGGTCGGGGGCCCGATCGTGCGCTACACCGACGGCGAGAGCTTCGTCCTGTCCCGGTTGGTCTACGGCGCCGCCGGGGCCCAGGTGGAGCTCTGGGAGAGCGCGGACGGGGCGAGTCGCTTCCTGGGCACCAGCGACGTGACCGGGCTCGCCGGCGCCGGGGGCCGGCACACCCTCAAGCTGGCCGCCCTCGGCCAGCGCATCGCGGCCTACGTTGACGACGTCCTGGTGCTTGAGGCGTCCACCGCCGTCCTCGACGGCACCTGGGCGGGCCTCCTGGTCAGCGATAGCTCCCTCCCCGCCGCCTTCACCGACTTCCGGGCGTCGAGCGTGCGCCCGGACACCGTGCCGCCACCGCCGGTCGTCGACCTGGACGTCGCCACAGCGCCCGGGACGCCGCCGGTGCTGACCTGGCCCCCGGCCGTCGACGACGCGGCCGGCACCCGCTACTACCGGATCTTCCGCTCGACGGAGGCCGGCGTCCTCGGCCGCCAGATCAACGAAGACGGCGAGACCGCCGGCACAACCTTCACCGACGCCCGCGTCCCCGGCGGCGGGAACTACTGCTACACCGTCTCCGGCGTCGACGGAGCGGGGAACAGCGCACCCGTCACCCCCGGCGCACCCGGCGCCCCGGGCGATCCGGCGGGCGCCGTCCAGCGCTGCGCCGCGTACGAGCGGGCGGCCGCCCCCTGAGCGATCGCCATGCTCTCGACCATCATGCTGCAAGCCGCCGCCGCCCAGACCCTCACGCCCGTCCCGGGCGGTCCCGGCGCCTCGACGAACGACCTGGCCCTGATCGCCGTCCTGACCTTCCTGGCCCTCGTCCTGTGGAAGGAAGTCATCGGAGCCAGCGCCGCGGAGCGGGGACGCGACCTGCACCGGGGCCTGAACATCGGGATCGTCCCCCTCGGCCTGGCCACCGCGCTGATCGTCGGCCTGCGGCTGGCCCAGACCTTCTCCTAGCGCCACGTCCGGGGTGGCCAGGCCGAGGG
>DATLLM010000151.1:0-14033 GCA_035537855.1 Chloroflexota bacterium
GGCTACGGCGGCGGCGGCCGCGGCGGGTCCAGCCGGGGCGGCCGGTATTAGTACGCGACGGGTAGCGATCGAGGGGGTGGCCTGAGTGCCCCCTCGTCGCCCCCATCGCCGGCCCACGTTCCGCCGCAACGCCGGCCCGGACGGGCGGGCCGCCGGCCGGGTCACGTTCGAGCGGCGCGACGTCCCCCGGCCGGACGGATCGCTGACGCTGCGCAGCCTCGGCCCCCTGGGGCCCGGCGAGCGGTGGGAGCTGGTCTGCCGCGACGGCTGGGAGTGGCGCACCGGCGGCGCGGGACTGGTCACCGTCCGCGTCGCCACCCTCGACGCGGCGCGGGCCGCCGTGGTCGGGGACTGGATCGAGCGGATCAAAGAGCCGGCGGTCTGGTGGGCGGTCAGCCGGGAGCTGCAGGCGCCGGACAGCGCCCCCGCCGTGGCGGCGGCGCTGCGCACGGATTCCTGGCTCACCGAAGTGCTCCCGGTGCTCCTCGAGGCGTCCGTCGAGGGCAGTCCGCCCCCGCCTCCGGGCGCGCGCTGAGGCCGGGGCCCCGCACGGGGCCCGGCCCGGCCGCCGGTCGGCCGTGCTATAGTGCCAGTATCTCCCCACCGTGGGGAGATCGGGCGACACGGGCCCCAGACCCGGTCGCCTTCCTCCCGCTGGACACCCTTTGCGAGCGGGACCGGCCCTGCGCCACCTCTCGGACGCCCTGTGGCGGCCGCGAGTCCCCCGCCAGAGCACCGAGCGGCGCCTCAGGGGCCTCGCCGGTACGGGGTGCAGCACGACCGCTCCGAGCCGCCGGAACGGCGCCAGGGGCGGTGGGGTCGCACGCGCGACCGCCGCAACGAAGGGGGACGGGGACGTGTCGAAGCGCGGTGGGAACAAGTCGAAGCGGCCGGTGAAGCCGGCGATGGCGAACAAGGGGCCCAAGGCCAAGTGATCCGCCTCCCGCAGTCCGGCGCGATCAGCGCACTACCGGACGCTCCGGAGGGGAACCGCACCCTGGACGACTTCATCGCCGTCGCGGCACGGCAGCTCAAGGCGGCCGGCTGGAAGATCTCCCGCTGCCGCGGCGGACGGGATGCCCCCTGGCACCTGGCGGCCCACAAGGGGGACCGCTGGCGGGTCGTCCAGGTGCTCGCGCCGGCGACGGCGCCCGCCCACCGCCAGCAGGAGCGCATCCGCCTGGGGCAGGCGGCGCGGCTCTCGGGACGCACCGGCACCATGGAGCAGTGGCTCGGCCACGTCCGCCCCGGGGGCCACGTCACGTTCGGGCACGACGTCCTGACCGGCGCGGTGTGGGGGGGCGTCGATACTCCGGAAGAGCTGCAGCTGCGGTTCGGGCATCAGGCCCAGGACGATTCTGCGGAGAGCGCCGGGGGCGCGGGCTAGCCCGCGCCCCCGGCCGCCCAGGTGGCGAGGACCTCCTGCGCCGCGTTGTGTCCCGGCGCGCCCATGACGCAGCCGCCGGGCCAGGCGCCGCTGCCGCAGAGGTAGAGCCCGCCGATCGGCCCCTGGTAGCTCCGGGAGCCGGGCACCGGACGCAGGTCGAACGCCTGCTCCGGCACCAGCTCGCCGTGGAAGATGTGGCCACCGGTCAGGCCGAACCGCGCTTCGAGGTCCGGCGGGGCCAGCACCTGGCGGGCGAGCACCGCCCCCGTCACGTTCGGCGCGTACTCGGCGAGTCGGGCGAGCGCGTGGTCGGCGATGGCCTCGCGGCGCGTCGCCCAGGCGCCGTCGGCCAGCGCGTAGGGGTAGTACTGGGCGAAGACCGAGAGGACGTGCCGCCCCGGCGGGGCGAGCGTGTCGTCGACGGCCGATTGGGCGTAGACGTTCATGTACGGGTAGTCCGAGGGCCGGCCGTTGCGGGCGTCCTCGTAAGCGCGCTGCAGGTAGTCGATCGACGGCCCGATGCTGATGCCGCCGCGGCAGGCCCACGACGCGTCGCCGCCGGCCACCGCGGCGGCCCGGAAGCGGGGGAGCTCGGCCAGGGCCAGGTTGATCTTCATCACCGGCGACGTCAGCTTGATCGCCCGCACCGCTTCGGCGAACGCGCCCGGCAGGTTGGCGCTGCCGACCAGCCGGAGGTAGGTGCGCTGGGGGTCGGCGTTGGAGAGCACCACCCGCGACCGGAGCTCCTCCCCCGCCGCGGTCACGACGCCCACCGCGCGGCCGCCGCGCACCAGGATGGACGACACCTCGCACCCGGTGCGGATCGTCGCGCCCGCGCTCCGGGCGGCGGCCGCCAGGGCGCGGGTGACGCCGCCCATGCCGCCGCGCACGAACGACCAGACGCCCCGCGCGCCGCTCGACGCGCCCATGGCGTGGTAGAGGTGCACGTACCCGGTTCCGGCGTCGCGCGGGCCGCGGAAGGTGCCGGTGATCCCCAGATCGGCGACCAGGGCCTGCACCGGCTCGCTCTCGAAGAAGTGCTCCGCGATGTCCGCCGACGACCCCAGGACGGCCTTCTGGAAGGCGAGCGCCGCCCCGGCGTCCTGGAACGCGGCGGCCACCTCCGCCCAGGTCGGGGGCGGGCGCAGGATGAAGCCGTCCATCACGGTCGCGGCCCGCTCGATGAAGGCGTCGTACGCCGCCCAGCGGTCCGCGTCGCGCCGGGAGAAGCGGGCCAGCTCGTCGTAGCGCCGCCGGGGGTCCTGCCACAGCGCGATCGACCGGCCGTCCGGCAGCGGCAGGAAATGGTGCGGGTCGCGCTGGATGAGGGCCAGCCCGTGGTCCCGCAGACGCAGCTCGTCGAGGATCTTCCGCGGGGCGAGCGAGAGCACGTACGAGGCCGTTGAGACGGTGAAGCCCGGAATCAGCTCCTCGCTGATGGCCGCGCCGCCGACGGTGTGGTAGCGCTCGAGGACGCCGACGCGCAGCCCGGCGCGGGCCAGGTACGCCGCCGCCACCAGTCCGTTATGTCCACCACCGACCACGAGTGCGTCGAACTGCGTCATCGCTGCCCCTCGACCAGCGCCGCGTCCATCTGCCCGACGGCGGCCGACATGCCCTCCTCGAAGCCCATGCCGATCAGCTGCACCATGGCGTCGCTCGAAGGGAACGTGGTCTCGATCGCCATGCGCGTGCCGCCGGTTGCGCGGGCGTCCAGGCGGACGCGGACGGTCAGCGCCGGGATGTTGGGATCGCCGAGCGCGAACTCCAGGCGCCGCGGCGCGTCGACGACGTGGACGCGCCACCACCCGGGCGAGCGCTCGCCGTCTGGCCCGGCCACGAAGTAGGAGACGGCCCCGCCGGGGCGGAGGTCGTGCTCGACGACGGTGGCCGGGCGCTCCGGCGGGCCCCACCAGCGTTCGAGCTGGCGGGGGTCGGCCCACAACCGCCAGACGCGCTCGGGCGCAGCGTCGAACTCCGCCGTGATGGTCATCGTGCGGGCCGCGGGGTCTTTCCGGACGCCGGTGACGGTCACGCTCGCTCCTCTCCGGTGGGCCCGGTGGCCCCGCCGGCCTCGGTGGCCCCGGTGGCCCCGGTCGGCCCTTCGGCCAGGATCGCGTCGAGCCGGCCGATGCGGCCCCGCCAGACCACCTCCAGCTCGTCGAGCAGGCGGGCGGCGCGCCGGACGGTGTCGACGTTGCCGCTGACCAGCTGCTCGCGGCCCTGCCGGCGCTTGGTCACCAGCGCGGCGCTTTCGAGCACGGCGACGTGCTTCTGCACCGCGGCGAAGCTCATCGGGTAGCGGTGGGCCAGGGCGGAGACGGAGTGCTCGGCTTGCAGGGTGCGCACGAGGATGTCCCGCCGGGTGGCATCGGCGAGGGCGTGGAACACCCGGTCGACCGCCTGCTGGCCCGCCGCCGAATCTACAACCATCTGGTAGTATGTTACCGGCCCGGCGACGTCGCGGCGACGCGCGGCCGCCGGCGCCCCCGAGACTGCGTGACGGAGAGCATACGATGAAGCTGGCGGTGCAGGCGTTCCTCACCCTGGACGGCGTGTCGCAAGGGCCAGGCGCCCCGGACGAGGACACGAGCGACGGATTCGGGCAAGGCGGCTGGTTCGTGCCGCACATGGACGAGACGTTCCTGCGGCTGGCCTCCGGCTGGCTCGACGAGGCGGACGCGCTCCTGTTCGGGCGCCGGACCTACCAGAACTTCGCCCGGGACTGGCCGCAGGTCACCGACCCGAACGATCTGTTCGGTCCGCGCATGAACGGCCTGCCCAAGTACGTGGCCAGCAACAGCCTGACCCGGGCCGATTGGGCGCCGAGCACGATCCTCTCCGGAGACGTGCCCGCCCGGGTCGCCGACCTGAAGCGCGGCCCGGGCCGCGAGGTGCAGGTCCACGGCAGCGCCCGGTTGGCCCAGTCGCTACTGGCCGCCGGGTTGGTCGACACCTTCCGGCTGGTGATCGCCCCGGTGGTGGTCGGCCACGGCCGGCGTCTCTTCCCTGAGGGCGGTGCACCGGCCGGGCTGCGCCTCGTGAGCAGCGAGACGACCCCCGGCGGTCTCGCCGTCCACGTCTACGAGTGGGCCGGGCCGCCGGCGTTCGGCACCTACGGGGCCTGAGCCCGGCTCCGAGCGAGACGCGCGTCCCGGTCGGGGCGCGTCCCGGTCGGGGAGGCGGGGCCGCGGATCCCGCCGTGGCCCCGGCGGCGTCCGGCGGCGTCCGGCGGCCTGTCGGGCCGGCTGCGGCCCGCTCAGCGGTTCAGGGCCGCCACGCTGCGGCGGTTGACGAAGCCTTGCGCCAGCGACGAGACGTCGAGCAAGAGGCCCAACCCGACGAACAGCCATCCCCAGAACGTGACCTCCCCGACGGGGGCCACCACCAGGAGATACATGAGCGTCGTCCACGGCAGGAAGATCAGCCCGAGCAGGGGCCAGAACCAGGTATCGAAGGCGCGCTGCACGTAGTTGGTGAAGGCCCACAAGAGGATGATCCCGAGTCGCGGCGACAGCAGCGCCACCAGGGCGAACAAACACGGCACGGCACCCCTCCTCAGTCGCGATCAGCGTTCCACGTGTCGCCGGCGGACCGGTCCGAAGCGCTGCGGCTCCGCCGCGGCGACCCCACCGATGCTACGCGATGGCCCACTCACAGACCGTTCACGGACCTCTCAGGCGCGACGCCTTGCCCACACCCGCCTGCCCGATACGGCGAACCCGCGGCGGGACGGTGCTGGAGTCGGACCCCTCCGGCTGCGTATGATGTGGGCCGCGGCCGGGACGCAGCGCCGCGTGGCTCAGCAGGCGAGGAGGTACGGAGACGCGATGACCGCCAGTGCAACTCCCGTCCCGGAGCGGAGGCAGCTCGGGCCCTGGTGGCTGGTGCTTCTGGAGGGGATCGCCGCCCTGATCCTGGGCTTCCTGCTCCTGACGAACACCCCGGAGACGGTCTTCGTCGTGGTGCAGTTCCTGGGGTTCTACTGGCTGATCGACGGCATCTTCCGCCTGGTCAGCATCTTCATCGACCGCTCTGAGTGGGGCTGGAAGCTGGCCGGTGGGATCCTGGGGATCGTGCTCGGCCTGTACGTCATCCGCCACCCCCTGTGGGCCGCCCTCGCCGTCCCCGGGGCGGCGGTCTTCGTCACCGGCATCGGGGGCATCGCGATGGGCGTGCTGGCCATCGTGCAGGGCTTCCGCGGCAGCGGCTGGGGCGCCGGCATCCTGGGGGTGATGGGCATTCTGCTGGGGATCGTGATCCTGACCAACCCCCTGGCCTCGGCGATCGGTCTGACCTGGGCCCTGGGCGTGCTGGCGGTCGTGGGCGGGGTCGCCCTGATCGTGATGGCCTTCCGGCTCCGGTAGGCGCTCGGTCCCGAGGCCGGGGCCGCAGCGCACGGCCACCCGGCGGGTGGCGCCGCCGTCCGCTAGCGGGTCGACCCCGCCCGGCACGGACCGCCCGCCGCGCCGGCGGCGCCGCCCCGCCCGACGCGGTCCGGCCGGAGGTCCCGGCGGCGCAGCGGCCGCGCTGAGGTCCCGGTGAGTGAGCGCAGGACTAGGCTCTGACGTGGGGCGCCGCCCGCGGTGCGCCGCGGCGGGTATCGACCGCCGGGCGCCGCGGAGAACGGGGCCGCCGGTACGGGCCGCCGGGACGGGGAGCCCGAGCCCTGGGAGGGGATGATGACCACCGACTCGTTCTTCGCGCTGGCGCTCACCGGACTGCTGACGCTTTTCCTGGGGTACGTGCTCGCCTTCGCCGGCTACCGCTTCTTCGCCGTGCTGCTGCCGATCTTCGGCTTCCTCTTCGGCTTCGGCTTCGGCGCCCAGATGATCCAGGCCCTGTTCGGCGGGGGATTCCTCTCGACCCTGACCAGCTGGGCGGTCGGGCTGTTCTTCGCCGTCGCCTTCGCCGCGTTCTCGTACCTCTTCTACCTCGTGGCCGTGGCCATCATCGCCTACGCGGCGGGCTACGCGCTCGGGGTCGGCGTGCTCCAGGCGCTCGGGCTCGACTTCGGGTTCCTGGTCTGGGTCGTGGGTGTGGTCCTGGGGCTGGCCGTCGCCGGCGCCGCCCTGGCGCTGAACGTCCAGAAGTACGTGGTCATCGCGGCCACGGCGCTGCTGGGCGCGGGCCTCGTCGTGGGCACCTTCCTGTTCCTCTTCGGCGGGCTGCCGCCGGCGGAGACGGTCGCCAACCCGGTGCGGACCGCCCTGCAGGGCTCCCCCCTCTGGCTCCTGGCGTTCCTGCTGGTCGCCGGGCTGGGCGCCGCCGCGCAGTTCCGCACGACCCGCGGGTGGGAGGCCCGGACCTACAACCGCCTGGCGGAGGCCGGGTGGTCGACCGTCTGAGCCCCCGTGGCCCGGGCGCACCAGGGGCACGCGGGTATCCTCTCGGCGCAAAGGCGACCGGAGTGAGGTTCGCTTCTTGGAACGGCGGCGCGTCGTCATCACCGGGATCGGGTCGATCAATCCCCTGGCGCACACCATGGCCGAGACATGGTCCCGGCTCAAGGCGGGCGCCTCGGGGGTGACCCGGATCAGCCGCTTCGATCCGGCGGAGTTCGGCCTCGAGACGCACATCGCCGGGGAGGTCAAGGGCTTCGCCGCCGCCGACTACATGGACGTCGGCGCCGCCCGCCGCACGGACCGCTTCACCCACCTCGCCGTCGCGGCCGCCGCCGAGGCCCTCCGGGAGTCGGGCCTGGTGGTGGACGCGGGGAACCGCGACCGCATCGGCGTCCTGTTCGCCAGCGGGATGGGGGGGCTGCAGACGTTCATGGAGCAGGAGCACGCCCGCCGGCGGGGGGGGCCGACGCGAGTCAGCCCCCTCGCCGTGCCGATGCTGCTGCCCAGCGCCGCCGCCGGCGGCATCGGCCGGCAGTTCGGCCTCCGGGGGATGGGCGTGGCCGTCGCCTCGGCCTGCGCCTCGAGCAACGACGCCATCGGCATGGCCCTGGCGGCGATCCAGCTCGGCTGGGCGGACGCCGTCGTCACCGGCGGAGCGGAGGCCCTGGTGAGTCCCCTGGCCATCGCCGGGTTCAACCAGGCCGGGGCCCTCGCCACCCGCTTCAACGAGACCCCCGAGCGGGCCAGCCGGCCTTTCGACAAGGACCGCGACGGCTTCGTCATCGCCGAGATGGGCACCGCCCTCGTCCTGGAGACGCTCGAAGGGGCCCGCCGGCGGGGGGCGCCGGTGCGGGCCGAGCTGGCCGGCTACGGGGCGTCGATGGACGCCTTCCACCTCACCGCGCCGGCGCCGGACGGGAACGGCGCCGTGCGGGCCATGCGGGCCGCCCTGGCCAACGCCAACGTCGCCGCGGAGGAGGTCGACTACATCTCCGCCCACGGGACGGGGACGCCGATCAACGACCCCATCGAGACCCGGGCGGTCAAGGCGGTCTTCGGTGAGCGGGCCTACCGCCTGCCCATCTCCTCGATCAAGAGCATGGTCGGCCACGCCGCCGGCGGCTGCGGCGCCCTGGAAGCCGCCGCCCTGGCGCTGTCCATCGCCGAGGGGGTCGCCCTGCCCACCATCAACCTGGACACGCCCGATCCCGAGTGCGACCTGGATTACGTGCCGAACGTGGCCCGCGAGGTGGAGATCCGGACGGCCCTGTCGAACACGTTCGGGTTCGGGGGCCACAACTCGTGCCTCATCCTGCGCCGCGTCCGGGCCTGACCGGCAGGGGCCGGGGGCGCTCCGCGCGCGCCGCCGGCGCCCGACCGGCCCGGCGCCGCCTCACACGCGGCCGAAGGCCTGATTCGTCCGCTGCGACAGGGCGTAGATCAGGATGATCCCGTTCAGCAGCAGGGCGGGCAGCACGGCCTGGAAGTCGGAGGCCCCCAGCCAGGAGGCGACGGCCAGGATGAGGTTCCAGCCGGCCAGGAGGGTCACGAACAGCAGCGCCTGGGGGTTGAGGCGCCAGAGGTTCACCACGGCCCACACCCAGACCGCCGTGGTCAGCCCCCACAGGACGGCCCCCAGCAGGTCGACGCCGTAGAACTGCAACCGGCCGAGGGTGACGGGGACGATCCCCAGGTACTGCAGGGTGTGCCAGGCGGCGACGACGGCCTCCAGGCCGGCCAGGATCGCCAGCAGCACGACACCGAACGGGCGCGACGAATTCACGGTCTGGTCCTCTCTTCTGCGACGAGCTACAGGGCTCCCCCGATGGAGCCGGCGGCCCCGAGAACGTGACGACGACGCGGGACTCACCTCGGGGTCGGAACAGGCCTCGGGATGCGGTACCGGGCTCGGCGGGCGCCGCGCGGCGCGGCGGCGCCCGGGCCCGCGGCGCGGGCGCCGCCCGGCGGCCCGGACGGTGCGCGCCGGCGGGGTCCTGCGCGCCGGCCGGCGGGGCAACCGCGTCCTCTCTGCACATCGCGCAACGGCTCGCGCGCCCATCTTCGCGCGGCCGGGCCGGGCGCGCTTCCCCCGCGGCGGGGGATTGGGTGTCTATCTCGGGACACGAGTGGAGCGCTCCGGCGAACGGCGGCGCGCCCCGCGGCGCCACCGGCGGTCGTTCGGGGCGTCAGGTTCCGAGCGCGCCGGCCCGCACGGCCTCGGCGGCCGACGACCACCCCCGGCAGTCCCTGCGGCTGCGTTCGGTCGTCAAGGCACGGGCGGTCGCCGGATTCGCTCGACCAGCTGCACGATGGCCTCGATCGCGGCCTCCGGCTGGTCGAGCTGGACGTTGTGTCCGCTCGCGCCGGCGGTCAGGTGGCGGCTGTCGGTGGACAGGTGGACAAGGTCGTCCTGGAGCCGCTGCCAGGTCGGGTCCAGCTCGCGGCCACGCGACAGCACGATCACAGGGACGGCGCCGACGCTCGCGACGGCGCCCGCCTGCGCCAGACCGTCCGGCAGCCCGCGGCCCTCGTCGATCATCGTCTGCACGAACCGCGGGGTCACCGAGAGCGCGGCGTAGGCACCCGCGACCTCCGGCGACATCCCCCCGGCCAGATCGAGCGGCCCGGAGAGCAGCCGCAGCACGCCGAGCCGGGCCGGGAGCGTGAGGACGCGATCCCCCCAGGACGGCGAACCGGCCGGCGGCGGGGTGGCGGCGGCTGGGGCCGACGGCCTGGCTTGCTCTGGGTGCATCGACTCGATCAGCACCACCCCGGCGACGTCCGCCGCGTAGTCGTGCGCGAACACCCGCACCGTGAGCCCGCCTGCGGAGTGCCCGACCAGCACGTACGGCCCCGGGACCCCGGCGCGGAGCAGCAGGGTGTGCAGCTCCTCCGCGAAGCGCGCGGCGGTGCGCGGGCATGGGCTTCAGCGAGGCCGGCCCGCGCGGTCGTAGGTGCAGACGCGGGTGGTCCTGGCCACCTCCGGCTGCACCCAACTGCTCCAGGAGGCCGACCAGTCGCCCAGACCGGCCTCGATCACCACGGTGGGGCCGCCCGTGCCGGCGCAGTGGAGGTGGAGGCGGTGGCCGCCGACGTCCACCAGCTGCCCGGGCGGGGGATACGCGCGCCCGTCGGCGTCCTCCATCACCGACTCGTAGCCCGCCCCCAGCAGGGCCAGTCCCAGGACGACCGCCACCGTCCCGCCCAGCCAGACGGGCCAGCGCCGGCCCCGGCGGTTGGGCGCAGCACCCGGTCGCGCACGATGTTGCTGACGCATGCTCAAGACTAGGCCACCGGCGGCGACCGGCTGGCCACACGCTCGGAGTGCCTGGCGCTGAGCGCCGCGCCGTCCGCGCCCCTTCCGGTGGAGGGCATCCTTGAGGGAGACGGAATCGTGGACGGAGCGGCCCGGCCCGGTGGCCGGAGTCGCGGGAGGTGCCGGCGGTGAACGTGCGCTGGGCGTGGCTGATTCCCGGGGTGGTGCTGCTCCTGCTGGGCGCGCTGTGGGTGCTGCAGGGCAGCGGCGCGGTCGGCGGGAGCGCGATGACCGGGCAGTCGCAGTGGATCTGGATCGGTGGCCTGGTGGGCCTGATCGGCCTCGCCTTCACCTACCGGGGCCTCGCCGGTGGCGGTGGGCGAGCTTGAGGCGCACGCACGATCACCGCGGGTGGCGTTGCATCCCCGTGGACGGGACCGGCCGGTTCACCGCCCGTCCTGACCATCGGACTCCGGCAGCGAGGCCCTCCAGGCGTGGTCCCAACCGCGGGACGGCGGCGGCCGGGCTCAGCCCGTCGCCGCCAGCCGGTCGAAGATGCGCCGCATCTCCGTCAGTCCGAAGGCTCGCAGCGTCTCCGTGCGCACGTTGCCCAACCGACTCAGGCGCAGGGCGGCCGCCATGGCGGTCTCTTCGTCCGGCCACTCGGTCGTCAGGTGGAGGTCGTAGGCGCCCTGCGTCCAGTACAGGCTGAGCACGCGCCCCCCGGCCGCCTCAACGGCCTGCTGGTACGCCGCGGCCCGGCTGAGGCTGTCCTCCACCGTGCGGATCCCCTGCTCGGTCCACCGGCACAGCGTGACGTAGGTCGGCATCGTGCCTCCCTGCCCCGGGGTGCCCGCCGCCGCGCCCGCCGCGGCCGCCGCTGCCCCGGCCTCACCCCCAGCCTACGCCGCCGGCGGTGCGGCCACAAGCGGCCGCGGCCCGGGCGGGGGCGGGTCGCGCCGTTCAGATGACGAGCACCCGGCGGCGGTCAGAGTAGCGAGTGGAGGACGGGCGATGAGGCGGGACGCGCCGCTGCGAGGCACGTCGCACAGGGTCACGTCGCGGGGGAAGCTGGCACCCCATTGTGCCGCCACCGGGGCCGTGTGGTGGCTTCTCCGTCGCCCTCGACAGGCCGGGGGACGTCCTCCCCCCTGCCCCGCATGCGCCACGTTCCGTGCCGCGGCGCTCCGGGGCGCGGCCGCCGGGGCGTCCTCGCGGGCTGGGGCAGGGGTGAACGCCCGGCGCACCCAGGGGGCGGCCCCTCAGTCCTCCGCGGGCTCCTCCCCGCCCGGGTCGGCGGGGGCGGTGTGCGCGATGTGGAGGAAGCGGTAGCGGCCATCCGGCCGGGGGATGACCTCGATCTCGTCCCCGACCTGCGCGCCCTTACGGCGCAACAACCACTCGCCGAACCGCGTCACCGGGTCGGCGCGGAGGGTCTTGCGGGCGGTCCCCGTGCCGCTGGGCTCGGAGACGCTGGCCGCGAACAGGTCGCCGTCGTCCGTCTGCACGCGGAACGGCGCCGCGGGGAAGAAGTCGGCCTCGTCCGGCGTCAGGCGGAGGGCGACCGCCAGCGGGTCGCGGGGCCGCCCGGTCGCCTGCAGGTCGGTCTTGGTGAGCGTGTGCCGGAGTACCAGGCGCTTGAACAGGCGGGGGCTGCGGGGGGCGCGTCGTGGGCCAGCCGGGGTATTCATGTGGTTGTTGATCGAGAGTCTCGCCTCCGTTGCGTCCTCGCGGCAAGGCCAGGCGGCGCAATCCGGGAACGCTGCCGATTCTGCGCCCGGCTGGTGGGTGGAGCCCCAGGCGCGCCGAGCGCCGCGCGACGGCGCCCTACGCGCGCCGCGCGATGTAGATCGAGGTGTAGAAGGTCCGCTCGACGCGGCCGCCGAATTCGCGCTCGGTGATGCCGGCCAGGGCGTCGAGGACTTCCGACCGCCGGGGCTCGGGCAGGCCACTGACGTTCGGGAACGTACTGTACAGCGCGCGGACCTGGCTGGGGTCGAAGCGGGCCAGCCAGGGGATGATCTCGTGGTCGATCTCGTCGAAAACGCCGGCCGCGCGCAGGTCGGCCAGGCGCGCGCCGGCGTCGAGCGGGAACGGCAGCCGGCCATCCGGATTGGCGGCCGGCCGGCCGAGCGGGGCCATGACGTGGTTCGTCGCCTCGTGGAAGGCGTCCACGCCGATCGGATCGCCGAACACGTTCCACCAGTTCGCCAGCCAGCCGCCGGTCCGCAGGAGCCGGCCCACCTTCGCGAGAGCGACCGGCTGGTTGAGCCAGTGGAACGCCGTCGCCGAGACGACGAGGTCGAACGCCGCCGCCGCCAGCGCGGCCTCCTCGAACGCCTCGACCCGCAGGTCGATCGAGTGACCCTCCGCCCGGAGCTGCTCGGACAGGTACGCAGCCAGCCGCTCGTCGGGTTCGACGGCGACGAGGGGGCCGGCGCCGAGCGCGAGCAGGCGGCGCGTGGCGAGACCGCTGCCGGGTCCGATCTCCAGCGTCGCCGCGCCGGATCGGAGTCCGCACCGCGCGGTCAGGATCTCGTAGACGCGGGAGGGATAGTCTGGCCGGCCACGATCGTAGCCGCCGGGATCGCCGCCGAACAGGCGACGGTGGTCTGGCGCGGGCGTGGTCATCTCGCCTCCTGCTCTTGCGTAGGCGTGGATACCGGGCCGGTTGGCGTCCACAATCGTAGTGCCTGCGCGTGGCCCACGGCGCGCTTCCCGCCAAAGCCTCCGGGTCATCCCCCCACCGACCCAGGCACGCGCGGCCCGAAGAGGCACGCTGGAGAGCGCCGCGACGATGGCCCGCGGCGCGCCCAGGCGGCGTAGCAGCGCCCGGCGGAGGCATCAGGGAAAAGCCTGATGCCGTCCGCGTGGGGACGCCGGAGACTCTCCTGCAGGACGCACCGCACGCACAACACGCACAGCGCGCCCGGCAACCCCGCGGCGTGGAGGAGGCGCAGCGCATGGCGACCGAGGACGTCCCCCGCCGGGCGGACCCGAGCCCGGCGACGATCACCCAGAGCGTGGCCGTGGCCTTCGCGGGCTTCGGCCTGCTCGCCACCCTCTCTATGGGCTGGATGCTGGCCCGCTCCACAGCGGGCCTGCCCCCCTTCCCCGGCGGGGGCCGGCCGGCTTCGCTGAGCGCTCCAGGCGCCGCGACTGGCCCGCTGCGCCTGGTGGCGAGCGACCTGAAGTTCGACACCCGGGAGCTCCGCCTGGCCGGCCCGGGCGAGGTCAAGGTGCAGCTCGAGAATGCGGGCAAGATCGACCACGACCTGACCGTTGAGGGCGTCCGCTTCAAGCTCTTCGCCCGCCCCGGCCAGGCGACGGACGCCGCGCTCAAGATCGAGAAGCCCGGCACCTACGCCTTCTACTGCTCGCTCCCCGGGCACCGGGAGGCCGGCATGGCCGGCACGCTGGTGGTGGCGGACGGGGCGGCCCCCGCCGCGGCCCAGAGGCCGACCTCGAAGGCAACCCCGGCCCCGAGCGCCGCCTCCCAGGTGGCCCACGCCTCCCACGCCGCGACCGTGGCGACGCAGCTGCGGGGCAACCAGTCCCTGCCGTTCACGACCGACGGGGATGCCAAGGTCTTCGCCCTCACCGCCCGGGCCGCGAAGTGGGAGGTGCTCCCCGGCGTCTACGAGGAGGCCTGGGTCTACAACGACCAGCTCCCCGGCCCCCTGCTCCGCGTCACCGAGGGCGACCGGGTGCGCGTCACGGTCACCAACGAGCTGCCGGAAGAGACGGTCCTCCACTTCCACGGCCCCCGCCTCCCCAACGCCATGGACGGGGTGCCGGACGTGACCCAGCCCACCATCAAGCGGGGCGAGAGCTACACCTACGAGTTCACCGCCGCCCCCGCCGGGACGTTCGTCTACCACTCCCACCACAACGCGGCGGTGCAGGAGCCCAAGGGACTCTACGGGGTGCTGATCATCGACCCCGCGCCCGGCTCGGCCCTGGCGGAGCGCGACGCCCGGTACGATCGCGACTACGTGCAGGTGGTGAGCGAGTTCGGGGGCTACTTCACCGTCA
The DNA here is from genome assembly GCA_035537855.1 of Chloroflexota bacterium. Taxonomy (GTDB): domain Bacteria; phylum Chloroflexota; class UBA11872; order UBA12225; family UBA12225; genus DATLLM01. The sequence goes on from DATLLM010000151.1 coordinate 14,024, forward strand.
ACGGCAAGGC
>DATLLM010000152.1:0-7696 GCA_035537855.1 Chloroflexota bacterium
GAGCCGACGCCCCTGGAGCAGGGGCGGATCGCCGCCCTCAAGGCCGCCGAGGCGGCCAATCCGCAGCTCTTCCGGATCAAGACCGCCGAGCCCGGCGGGGCCAGCCTGACCAAGGTCGTGGCCGCCGCCGCCGCCGGGACGCCGCCGAACCTCAAGATCGACTACCCGTACAACGCCGCCCAGCTGTGGATCAAGGGCGCGCTGATCGACTACGACCAGCAGCTCAAGGGCCACGCCGGCTGGCGGCGGCTGGCGCCCGCCGTCCCCACCACCTTCCAGGACGGGGTGCGGTGGCTGGGGCACACCGTCGGGCTCCCGGTGGTCATCGGCCAGCAGGCCATGATGTACGCCCCGGACAAGCTGGAGCGGGCGGGCCTCAAGCCCCCGGCGGCGTCCTGGACCTGGGCCGACTTCGAAGACCTCTCCAAGCGCGCCGCGCGCCCCCCGGACGTGTGGGGGCTGTCCGTCGGCTGGCGCAGCAGCACCTGGCAGCTCTTCTCCGGCAGCAACGGGGCGCGGTGGATCAACAAGGAGCAGACCCGGGTCTCGCTGACCCAGCCGGAGAGCATGGCCGGCGTGGAGTTCCTCAACCGCTACACCTTCGGCCTGAAGCTGATGCCCCTGGAGAACAACCAGAAGACGGCCGGGGAGATGCTGGTCACGGGCAAGACCGTCTTCGAGCCCCAGCAGCCCGGCCGGCTGCCCGACCTGCGCAAGGCCGGAATCACCCGCCTGGAGGCCCAGCTCTGGCCCCGCGGGCCGCAGAAGCCGACCGCCTACAACTGGGGCACGATGTGGGCGACGTTCGTCTTCAAGAGCGCCGACGCCCAGAAGGAGCGCGCCGCCCTGCAGGCCGCCGTCGACGTGCTCCGGGAGGACGCCCAGATGGCCCACGCCGTCACCGACCTGTCGCTGCCGGTGAGCAAGAGCGCCAAGGACTCGGCGGCGTTCCAGAAGTTCCTGGCCGGTGACCCGCTGCTCAAGCAGTTCATCGACATGTTCCCCTCCTGCGACGTCTGGCCGGCGGTCCCCAGCGGGGGCGACATGCGCAACATCCTGGACGCCACGATGGCCGACCTGTACACCCAGCAGGGGGCGATGAAGGACGCCTTCGCCAACGCGGAGCGGGAGCTGCAGCGCATCCACGACGAGTACGTCGCGCAGACCAACGCGCAAGCCAGGCGGTGACCGGGGCCGCGCCCGCGGCCGCTCCACCGCCCGGCGCCCCCCTGAACCTGGACGCCGTCGAGCTGGGCGGGCGCCGCCTGGAGTACGCCGACCACGGCCGGGGTCCGGCCGTGGTGCTCCTCCACGGCGGCAACGGGGCGGCCGACGACTGGGCCGGCATCGCCCCCCGGCTGGCCCGGCGCCACCGCCTGATCCTGCCGGACGGGCTCGTCCATCCGCTCGACCCGTGGATGATCTGGCGCCTGCTCGACCACCTGGGCGTACGGGAGGCCACCCTGGTCGGCCACAGCGCCGGCGGCCCGGTGGCGGTGATGATGTATCGCCTGCAGCCGCACCGCGTGCGGGGGCTGGTCGCGGTCGACTCCGAGGCGGTGGGCCCCACCATCGTCGCCCGCCTGCTGCCCAACGACCGCTACTCGCCCGCGGCCGCGGCGCTGTACGAGCGGCACCGCGCCGCGATGGCCCGGCTCAAGCCCCACCACCAGGGCGACTACCCCTCGGAGGTGGCCATCTCCCGCCGGCTGCTGGCTTACGAACGGGCGCGCCTTTCGCCGCAGGAGCGCGCCGCCACCCGCCCCGCCCCGCGCACGGTGAGCGCGCTGCCGGCGGGGCCGGCGCTGCCGGCCCCCATCCCCGACACCGGCGCGTTCATCGCCTGCCCCCTCCAGGTGTTCCACACCGGTCGCGGCAAGCTCGGCCCCGAAGACATCTCCGCCGCCTGGATCGCGGCCAACATCCGGGCCCCGGACGTGGACTACGTGGTCATCCGGGAGGCGGGGCACTGGCCCTGGCTGGAGCAGCCCGAGTGGTTCCTCTCCCACCTGGAGCCGTTCCTCGCCCGCACGGGCGCGGCCTGATCGACGGCGGCCGACCGGGGTCTCAGCGGGGGCTTGACGGCCGCAGCGGGTCCGCGTACGCTGGGGGCAGTTTGCCAGATAGCGAGAGTGTTTCCCGTCAGTCGAAAAATACCCGGGCCCGGGCGGCGCCGGCGCCGCCGGCGGACGGGCGCGACCTGCCGCCGCGCGCGGGGCGGGTGGGCGCGCCCCGGCGGCGACCGGCGGCGAGCGTCGTCCAGTCCCTGTCGCGCGGGCACGGACTCCTGGAGGTGGTGGCCGGGGCCGGGTCGGCCGGCGTCGGCGTCACCGCCGCGAGCGCCGCCGCCGGACTCAAGACCAGCACCGCCCACCACCTGCTCACCTCGCTGGTCGCCCACGGCTACCTCGAGCAGCACCCGCAGTCCGGCCGGTACCGGCTCGGCTCGGCCCCCCTGCTGCTGGCGCAGCGGTTCATGCACAGCGTGGACGTCGTCGAGCTCGCCCGCCCCTCTCTCGAGGCGCTGCACGCCGAGTTCGACGAGTGGACGTTCCTGAGCGTGCTGCAGGAGGAGCGATCGCACGCGATCTTCACGCTCCAGAGCGGCCGCCCGCTGGTGCTCAACTCGACCGTCAGCGCTGCGGGGGAGCTCCACTGCACCTCCTCCGGCAAGGTGCTGCTGAGCGGGATGGACGCCGGGCGGGTGGAGGCGTACCTCGCATCCGCGCCGCTCACGCGGCACACGCCCGCCACCATCGCCGAGCCGGCCGCGCTGCGGCGGGAGCTGGCGCGGGTGCGGGAAGCGGGATACGCCACCAACCGGGCGGAGGATCACGAGGGGCTGGTGGGGATCGCCGCCCCGATCCGGGACGCGGCCGGCCGCGTCCTGGCCGCGTGCGGACTGGGAGTGCCCACGTTCCGCACCACGCCCGAGCGCGAGGGCGCCATGGTCCGGGCCATCCGCCGGTGCGCCGCGGAGGTGTCGCTGCGCCTGGGGTATGCCCCCGGCGCAGGGGACGCGCAGGCCACCGCGCCGGCGGCAGCGACGGCGGCGGCGACGGCGTAGCCGGGGGCCGGCGGAGCGGAACCGCAGCAAGGGGGAGCAGCAGATGGCCGGCAGAGGGCGAGCGCAGGCACACCGCGTGGGGACGCACCGCGCCGGCGGGATGACGCGGCGCCGGCTGCAGGCCACGCTCGGCGCCGCGACGGGCGGCGCGGCGGCCGCGTGCGGGCCGCTCGGGCGCAGCGAGGTGCGCCCGTCGCAGGGCCGGCAGGTGACGCTCACCTGGCTCGCCTCCCGCGGCGCCGTTGAGGTGCCGGTCTGGGAGGGGATGGCGCGGGCGTTCGAGCAGCAGCACCCCAACTTCAAGGTGGACTACGTCAACTCCACCGAGGGCTGGGCGGCCAAGCTGCCGGCGCTGATGGCGGCCGACAGCGGCCCGGACATCGTGCGCGTTGAGGCGAACGGCTTCGCCGACCTGATCGCCAAGGGGTTCATCAAGGACCTCTCGTCCTACGTGCAGAGGGACTCCGCTTTCAGTCCCCGGGACTTCATCGCGCAGTCGCTCGAGGCCTTCAAGTACGACGGGAAGCAGTACGCCATCCCGATGGTGTTCTCGTCCATCGTGATGAACTACAACACGCGGCTCTTCCAGGAGGCGGGCGTCGCCCCGCCCGCTGAGGGATGGACCTGGAGCGACTACGCCGACGCGGCGCGCCGGCTGACCCGCAAGACGGGCGACAAGCCCATCTGGGGCACCGGCTGGGAGACCACCCTCCTGCTCCGGGCCGTGCCCTTCGTCTGGCAGAACGGCGGCGAGCTGTTCGACAAGGCCTACTCCCGGGCGCGTTTCGATCTGGGGCCGGCGACCGACGCGCTGGAGTGGCTCGTCGACATGCGCTACAAGTCCGGCGTCTCGCCGACGGCGCAGGAGCTGACCGGCACGAACGTCCACAACCTGTTCCTCAGCCAGCAGCTGGCCATGATCCCGATCGGGCCGTGGCAGCGCGCGCTGTACAACAGCACGAAGGAGCTGCCCTGGGACGTGGCCCCGCTGCCCAAGGGGAAGCAGAGCGACACGACGGCCAACTTCGCCGGCGGCTACCCGATCACGACGCAGTCCAGGTCGCCGGACGACGCGTGGGTGCTGATCCGCTTCCTGACCGGCGACGAGAGCTCGCGGACGTGGGCCCGGCTGGGCATCTCGGCGCCGGCGCGCCGGGCCGCCGCGCTCTCCGACGCGTTCGTGGCCGAGGCCGGTCCGCCGAAGAACGCGAAAGCCTACGTCACCTACCCGGAGCGGTCGAGCGCCCCCTCGCCGGACTTCGTCGGGTTCGCCGACGTCAACCGCGTCATCGAGGAGGAGCTGGCGCCGATGTGGCGGGGCGAGGCCGCGCCGCGGGCGGCGGCCACGTCCGTAGCCGCCCGCGTGAACGAGCTGCTGGCGCAGTACGCGAAGCGATGACGCGCACGATCCGCGAGCCGGCCCGGGAGGTGCCGGTCGTGCGCGAGGTGGACGTGCTCGTCTGCGGCGGCGGGCCGGCGGGGATCGGGGCGGCGCTGGGCGCAGCGCGGACGCTGCACGGCGGGCGGCGGCCGCGGGTGCTGCTGGTCGAGCGCTACGGCTTCCTGGGCGGGGTGGGCACGGCGGCGCTGGTGTGCAGCTTCGGCGGCTTCCACGACCGGGTGCGGCCGGTGATCGGCGGCGTGTTCGGGGAGCTCCGGGACGCCCTGCACCGCGCGGGCGCGCTGGTGCGGACCGACGGCGGCAACGAGGCCTACCACCCCGAGGCGTACAAGCAGCTCGCCGTCGAGCGCCTGCTGGAGGCGGGCGTCGAGCTGCGGCTGCACACGTACGTCGTCGACGCGGTGGTCGGCCGCGGCGCGATCGAGGCGGTGCTCGTCGAGTCGAAATCCGGCCGCCAGGCGATCACCGCGCGGCGGTACGTGGACGCCACGGGCGACGGCGACCTCGCGGCGCGCGCCGGCGTGCCCTACGACCTCGGCCGCCCGGCGGACGGGCTGATGCAGCCGCCGACGATGATGTACCTCATCGGCGGCGTCTCGTTCGAGCGCGCGGCGGCGGCGCAGCCGGAGCTCGTGCGGCGGGACGCGGACGGCCGCCCCTACTTCGCGCTGACCGGGCTGCGCCCGGAGGTGGCGGCCGCGCGCGCGGCGGGGGAGCTGCGCATCCCGCGCGACCACGTCTCGGCGGTCTTCCAGGTCCCGTGGCTGGAGGGCGTCTGCGGCGTCAACTACGGCCGCGTCCTGCGCGTGGACGGGACCGACGCGGACGACCTCACCCGCGCCGAGATCGAGGGCCGGCGCCAGGTCGGCGACGGCCTCGCGTTCCTCAAGCGCACCGTGCCGGGATTCGAGCGCGCCCAGCTGCTCGCCACCGCGCCGCAGATCGGGATCCGGGAATCCCGCCGCATCCGCGGCCGGTACGTGATGACGCGCGACGACATCACGACGCACCGCCAGTTCGACGACGTCGTCGCCCAGGGCTGCTGGATGCTGGACATCCATCAGCCGGACTCCGACCGCACCGAGTTCTACCGGCTCCCCCCGGGGGCGCACTACGACATCCCCTACGGGAGCCTGCTGCCGCTGGACGTGAACAACCTGCTCGTTGCGGGACGCTGCATCTCGGCCTCGCACGAGGCGCTCGGCGCGTTCCGCATCCAGGCCATCTGCATGGCCATCGGGGAGGCGGCCGGCGCCGCCGCCGGCCTCAGCCTGGCGGCGGCCTGCGCGCCGGCCACGCTCGACGTGCCGTGCCTGCAGCGCCACCTGGAAGCCCAGGGAGCGATCCTCCGGTGACCGCACGCGAGGGCGCACGTCCGCACCCCGCCGCCCGGGCGCCCGGCATCCGCGATGTCGCTCCGCACGTGTCGGCCTTCAGACTAAAGGGCCGGCTCGGCGGCGATCCCTTTGCGCCGGCCCGGACGCCGCAGCGGAGCAGCGCCAGCGCGGCGGATAGGGATGACCCGTGCGCGCCGCCGGCGGGGCGCTCGGCGGCGGCGGCGACCCACGCGCCGCGCGCCGGCGCGCGTACCGGGGCGGGTCAGCCCGGCCGGGCGAGGCCGAGGCGCCCCCGGACGGCGTCCGCCATCTCCGGGCGCCCCCAGCGCTCCAAGCGCTGCAGCCAGGAGTCGAGGGTGACGTAACGCCAGGGGCCGGACTCCACCACCTGCTGCAGCGGATCGGGGCCGGCCCCGGGGCGGCCCAGCTGCTCCTGGAGCCACTCGGCGAGCAGGTGGTCGAGAGCCTGCACCACCTCAGGGTGCCGGGCCGCCAGGTTGTGCGTCTGGTAGGGGTCGTGGGCCATGTCGTGCAGCATGACCGGGTCGAGCGGGAAGGCCCCCGGGTGGTAGGTGCGGGTCAGCTGCCAGCGGTCGGTGCGCACGACGCGCTGGCAGGAGTACAGCCCGTGGCCGAAGACGGCGTAGCGCCGCCAGTCCGGCGCCGGCTCGCCGCGCAGCTGGCGGGCGAGGGAGGCCCCGTCCCAGCCGGCCGGCAGGGGCAGCCCGAGCAGCTCGGCCAGCGTCGGCGGCAGGTCGACGTTGTAGACCAGGTCCTCGCAGGCGGCGCCGGCCAGGTGCGGCGGGACGACGCCGGGCCAGGCGACGACCAGGGGGATGGTGTTCACGGCGGCGGCCGCCATGCAGTGGTCGCCGTAGACGCCCAGCTCGCCGAACTGCTCGCCGTGGTCGGCGGAGACGATGATCGCCGTCTCCGCCAGCACCCCCTGCGCCTGCAGCACGGCCAGCACCCGGCCGATGCGATCGTCCAGGTAGCGCAGGCAGGCGTCGTAGCCGTCGATCAGGCGGTCGAAGTCGGCCCGGGTGGCGACGTCGTCCGGCATGGTCACCGGGAACGGGCTGGGGGCGCCGGAGGTGAAGAAGTTGCGCGCGGTGAAGGGCCCCGGGTTGCTCCGGTCGCGGTCGATCGTCGCCTGATCCGGCCAGGCCTGGCGGGGGGCGTCCCCGACGGCGTCCACCCAGCGCTGCGGCTCGGGGATGCGGTAGTTGCGGTGCACGTCCCAGTACTGCAGGTGCAGGAACCAGTCGTCCGCCGCGGCGTTGCGCTCGAGCCAGGGGAGGGCGACCGCGTTGACCTCGTCGGCGAGCTCGTTGCCCCGCTTCAGGGTGTGCTGGTGGAGCTCGGTCCAGCCGTCGCAGAACCACCAGGCCTGGTGGCGGTCGGCGAAGGAGGAGACGCTGACCGTGCGGTAGCCGTTGGCGTGGAGGTGCTTCGCCAGCATCGGGGCGTCCGGCGCCCCGCCCCGGCCGGGCCCTCCCGGGTCCGGCGGGCGCAGCTCGCCCCCGGGGCCCCAGTGCGTCACCACCCCGTTGTGGACGTCGAAGCGGCCGGAGAAGAGGGCCGCGCGGGAGGGCACGCAGGGGCTGCACTGGGCGAAGGCGCGGCCGAAGCGCAGGCCGCGCCGGATCACCGTGTCCAGGTTGGGCGAGGTCGGCCGGGGGTAGCCGTAGCCGGAGAGGTGGTCCGGGCGCAGGGTGTCCAGGTCCAGGTAGAGGATGCGCATGGCGCCCCAGCGTACCCCTTCCGCCGCCGGCCGGGCGCAGCGCGTAGGCGTAGAATGGGCGGCCGGGGCGCGGGCCGGTTCGGGGACCGCAGGCGGAGCGGAGGTGCGGGCGATGCGTGGCGAGCGCGAAGCGAGCGGGGCGGGGG
>DATLLM010000153.1:0-4777 GCA_035537855.1 Chloroflexota bacterium
CGGTCGCCCCGGCCCCGGCGGCGCTGACCCGCGCCACCACGTCGGGGCCCTCGTACACCTCCGGCAGCCAGGACCGGGGGATCTCCAGCGCCGCCAGCAGGTCGTCCGACCAGCGCCGCCGGGGCACGTCCAGCAGCAGCGTGCCGGAGGCGTCCGCCACGTCGGTGGCGTACTCCCCGGAGAGCAGCAGGCGCAGGTAGTCCTTGGGCAGCAGGGCCCGCCGCACGCGAGCGTACGCCTCCGGCTCGTGCTCCCGCACCCACAGCACTTTCGGGGCGGTGAACCCGGTCAGGGCCGGATTGCGGGCGATCGCCTTGAGGCGCTCCGGGCCCACCCGGCGGTGGATCTCGGCGCACTGCGCCTCGGTGCGCTGGTCGCACCACAGCAGCGCCGGCCGGATCGGCGCGCCGCCCTCGTCCAGCAGGACGAGCCCGTGCATCTGCCCGGTCAGCCCGAGCGCGACCAGCTCGCCGCCGCGCCCGCCTGCCCGGCGCAGCGCCTCCGGGATGGCCGTCTGCGCCGCCCGCCACCAGTCCAGGGGGTGCTGCTCGGCCCACTGCGGATGGGGCGTCAGCAGGGGGTAGTCGGCGGTGGCCGCGCCCAGCACCCGGCCGGACGCCGCGTCGACGACGATGGCCCGCAGTCCGCTCGTCCCGACGTCGATCCCCATCAGCGCCGCCATGATCGGCCTCCTTCTCTGAGCCGGCACAGGGCCGGCAGCGCGCGGCGCCGGGCTCCGTTCGGCCCCGGGTCGGTGGCAGGGACGGCGTCTGGCGCCTAGCGGACGCCGAGCAAGAGGTCGATCACCAGCTGATCGAGGCGCTCGTAGGGCAGCCGGTGCCGGCTGATCTCCTCCCGGTCGAAGTGGCGCTCCCCCAGCGCGCGGGCCTTCTCCGGGCTGTAGCCGCTGGCGAGGCGCTGCAGCTCGGCGTCCTCGACGCTCAGCTCGCGCAGGACGGCCTGAATCTCGGCGTCGGCGGCGAACCGCTGCGCCTTCTCCTTGAGGATCAGGTAGGTGCGCATGCACCCCCGGGCGAAGTCCTTGACCCCGGCCGTCGATTCCGTCCTGTAGGCGTGGGCGTCGAAGTGGCGCATCCCGTCGTAGCCCGCCTCCTCCAGGAACTTGACCAGGAAGAAGTTGCCCTTGAGGTTCTCCGAGCCGAAGCGGTGATCCTGGTCGTAGCGGCCCGGCTTCTGGTCGTTCAGGACGAAGTGGACCAGCTTGCCCGCCTCCCAGGCCTGGGCGACGGCGTGGTGGAAGGGCAGCCCGCACATCGTCTCGTGGGCCACCTCGGGGTTGACCCCCACCATCTCCGGGTACTCGAGCGTCTCGATCAGGGCCAGGTAGTGCCCGGTGGTGGGGAAGTAGAGGTCGCCCCGCGGCTCGTTCGGCTTCGCTTCGAGGGCGAAGCGGTAGTCGTAGCCCTGGTCCCGGCTGTAGGCGCAGAGGTAGTTCAGCGCCTCCCGGAAGCGCTTGATGGCGTCCGCCGGGTTGCGCCCGGCGTCCACCTCAGAGCCCTCGCGGCCGCCCCAGAAGACGTAGATCTTCGCCCCCAGCTCGGCCCCCAGGTCCATCGCCCGCATCGTCTTCTGCAGGGCGTAGGCCCGCACGCGGGCGTCGTTGCTGGTGAAGGCCCCGTCCCGGAAGACCGGCTCGAAGAAGAGGTTGGTCGTGGCCATCGGCACCCGCAGTCCGGTCGCTTCCAGGGCCCGCCGGAAGTCGCCGACGATGCGGTCGCGCTCGGCGGGCGAGGCGTCGATGGGGACGAGGTCGTTGTCGTGGAAGTTGACGCCGTAGGCGCCGACCTCGGCCAGCAGGTGCACCGCCTCGACCGGGCCGAGCGGCGGCCGGGACTCGGCGCCGAACGGATCGCGGCCCCGCCAGCCGACGGTCCAGAGGCCGAAGGTGAAGCGGTCCTCGGGGCGAGGCGCGTACGCGGTGCCGGTTCCCCCTGCCATGATTGCTCCTCCAATGGGGCAGTTCTACCGCCCCGGCCGGGCGGGGTCAAACGCCCGGGGCCGGCCCGCGGGGCGGCCGGCGCCCAGCGCCCAACCTGGTGGGGACGGCGCTGGCCGGGACCGGGCCGCGCTTTGCGGTACACTCCAGCGGGCCCAGGACAGTGAGGATGGCGCCACCGTGAGGTTGCTGGGGCGGACGAGGCCTCGCAGCTCGCACCGACCAACGGTGTTAGCGCTGGTGATGCTGCCGACCGTGCTGCTGCTCCTGCTGGCCGCGTTGAGCGCCTGGCGGACGGCGCTGGACAGCGAAGCGCACGTCGTCGAGCAGCGCGTCACCCTCGCCCGCTCCATCGCCCAGGCCACCTCGTCCTTCGTCGCCGGGCACGTCTCCACCGTGCGCACGCTCGCCCTGACGGCGGCGATCACCGACCCGGAGAACGAGCCGGACCTGGAAGGGTTCTTGCGGCGGGTCGTCGCCGCCAATCCGGCGTGGGACGGCTTCGGGGTCTACAGCGAGGACGGCTGGAACATCGCCAGCGCCGTCTCGCCCCCCCACTCGGTGAACAACGCCGACCGGGCCTACTTCCGGCAGGTCCTGGCCGCCGGTCAGCCGGTGGTCAGTCCGGGCCTCGTCGCGCGCCAGACGGTGTCCCACGTGGTCGTGGTCGCCGTCCCGGTGCGGTTCGTCTCCGGGGCCCGCGGCGTGCTCATCGCCAGCCTGAAGACGGACCAGATGAGTCAGGCCCTGGACAAGCTCTACGGTGGGCCCGGCTTCGAGATCATCGTCGTCGACCAGGAGGGCAAGGCCCTCGTCCACCCCGGGCCCGCGCCCGGCTCGGGGATGCCCTCCATCGTCACCCGCCCGGAAGTGACCGAGGTGCTCGGCGGCACCAGCGGCAGCCGGGCGACGCGCTCGCCCGGCGGCGCCGAGCTGCTCACCGCCTACGCCCCCTTGAGCGACCTCGGCTGGGGCGTCCTGGTCAGCCAGCCGGTGGCCGTGGCCTTCAGCCCCGCCCGGCGCCAGCTGGTGGTGGAGTGGGGCCTGCTGACCACCACCGCCGCCCTGACCTGCGCCTTCGCCTGGTTCCTCAGCGGCCGGCTCTCCCGGGCCTACGGGCTGCAGCGCAAGGCGGTGAACCAGGCCCAGGAGTGGAACGAGAAGCTCAGCCGGCAGCTGGCCTTCAACACCGCCATCACCCGCAACCTCGGCGAGGGCGTCTTCGCCTTCGACCGCGAGGGCTACCTGACCTTCATGAACCCGGCGGCGGAGCAGATGCTGGGCTGGATCGAGGCGGAGCTGCTCCGCCGCCCGGTGCACGAGATCATCCACTGCCAGGCGACGGACGGCTGCGCCATGCTGGAGGTGGCCCGCAGCGGGCTGACCCTCCAGGAGGACGACGACGTCTTCTCCCGCCGCGACGGCAGCCTCATCCCGGTGGCCTACACCGCCTCCCCGATCACCGTCAACGACGTCGTGGTCGGCGCCGTGGTCGCCTTCCACGACATCGCGGCCCGCAAGCAGAGCGAGGCGGCGCTGCGGGACGCGGCGCGGATGCGGGAGGAGTTCCTGGCGATGGTCTCGCACGAGCTGCGCACGCCGCTGACCGCCGTGCTCGGCTACGCGGACATCCTCCTCCGCCAGCGTCACGGCACCCTCACCGAGCGCCAGCAGCGCCACGCCGGCGGCATCCGGGACGCCGCCCACCGCCAGCTGGCGCTGGTCAACGACCTGCTGGACGTCTCCAAGCTGGAAGCGGGCAAGGTGGAGGTGGGGCTGGCCCCGGTCGATCCCCAGGCCGTCGTCGCCCGCGCCGCCGGCGCCCTGCAGGTCATCGCCGCCCAGAAGGGCGTGCAGCTGCGCGTCGAGCCGGCGGACCCCCGCCTGCCCCTCCCCCGCGTCCTGGCCGACGAGGACCGCCTGCACCAGATCCTGGTCAACCTGCTCTCCAACGCCATCAAGTTCACGCCGCGGGAGGGGGTCGTCTCCATCGGCGCGGCCCTGACCCTCGAGCCCCCGCACCCCGCGGTCGCCTTCCGGGTGACCGACTCCGGCGTCGGCATCGCCGAGGAGCACCTGGCGCACATCTGGGACCGCTTCTACCAGGCCGACTCCTCCTCCACCCGCCGCTTCGGCGGCACCGGCCTCGGGCTGACCATCGTCAAGCGCCTCACCGAATTGCACGGCGGCCACGTCCAGGCCGCGTCCGCCGGCGCCGGGCAGGGCGCCACCTTCACGGTCTGGATTCCCGTCGCGCCCGCCCCGGCCGCGCCCCGCGTGGCCGGCACCACGACCCAGCCGAGTCCGGTGCGCCAGGGCGTCGGCGTAGGACAGACGGGCTAAGCCGCGTCCGCGCCGGCCCGACTCGCGCCTCCCCCAGCTATACTTGCCGCCGCTTGCAGTATCAGGAAGAGACGGTGGATTCGGGGCATTCCGAGCGTGCGGACGGGGCACGCTCGCCGTCGATCCTGATCGTCGAAGACGAGCCGACGAATCAGGCCATCTTGCAGACGGTGGTCGAAGACTTCATCGGCGCGCGGGCGATTCTGGCCGCCGACGGGCGCGAGGGGCTGGCCGCCGTCGAGCGGGAGACTCCCGACCTGATCATCCTCGACCTGATGATGCCGGTGCTGGACGGCTTCGCCGTCGCCCAGCAGCTGAAAGGCGACCCGAGCACCGCCGGCATCCCCATCATCGCCCTCACCGCGATGGCCCGGCAGCAGGACGAGGAAGCCGCCCTGCGCGCCGGCTGCGACGCCTTCGTCGCCAAGCCGTTCGACCTGGACGCGGTTGAGGCGGCCATCCGCACCCACCTCCGTC
>DATLLM010000154.1:0-10080 GCA_035537855.1 Chloroflexota bacterium
GCCGGAAACACCCCCCTGGCCAGCTCGTCCGGCCGGGCCTGCGTCCCGTTGAGCCCCCAGACGTAGGCGGCGCCGAGCACCACCAGGGTCAGCAGAAATCCGCCCCCCATCCGCGGCCAGGGTTGCAGCAGGCGGGCCCGCAGCGCCTCAGCCGGCGCGGCCGGACGGACGCCCCCGCCGCGCGGCGCCAATTCCCCGGCGGCGCCCGCCGGCGGGTACGGCGGACTCGGCGCGGCGGACGGTGCGGTCACGGGAGACCTCCTGCGGCGGCGCGCGCCCGCAGCTCGGGGGCGACGTCGAACCGGTAGATGCGGTCGAGGGCGCTCTCGTCGAGTCCGCCCGGCGGGCCGTCGAAGACCGTCTGCCCCTGGGCGATGCCGTCGATGCGGTCGGCGAAGGCCCGGGCCAGGGCGACGTCGTGGATGCTGATCATGGTGGGGACGCCCTCGTCGCGGGCGACCGCCACCAGGTCGTTCATCACCTGCCAGGACAGCTCGACGTCCAGGCTGGCCACCGGCTCGTCCGCCAGCAGCACGCGGGGCTCCTGGGCCAGGGCGCGGGCGATGGCCACGCGCTGCTTCTCCCCGCCGGAGAGGCGGTCGGCCCGCTGCTCGGCCCGGTGCAGCAGGTTGACTCGCTCCAGGCTGCGCAGGGCCACCGCCCGGTGGCGCCGGTCGAAGTAGTGCAGCAGGGAGGCGGGGCCGCGGTGGTGCCCGAGACGCCCGGCGAGCACGTTCTTCATCACGCTCAGCCGGTCGACCAGGTTGTACTCCTGCCAGATGAAGCCGCAGGCGCGCCGCAGGTCCTGCAGCCGGGCGGCGTCCATCGCGGCCACGTCGGCCCCGTCCAGCAGCACCTCGCCGGCGGTCACCGGCTGGAGCCCGTTGACGCAGCGCAGCAGGGTGGACTTCCCCGCCCCGGAGCGCCCGATGACGGCGACGATCTCGCCGTCCCGGACCGTCAGGTTGACCGACCGCAGGGCCTCGTAGCCGTTGGCGTAGACCACCCGCAGGTCGCGCACCTCGAGCACCAGCGCACGCTCCTCACCGGGCGCGTTGGGTGGGAGCGGGGGTGGACCGCGGGCCGGCGCGCTGCCGCGCCCGGCGTGTCCGCCGTCCCCCGCTCCCTCCGGCGTCCCTACAGGAGCGTAGGCAGGCACCGTAACCGGTCCGTTCAGTCGCGGTTAACCCAATGCCGCGGGCCCGGATGCGCGGTTCCGGACGGGGGCGTTCGGTCGGGGCGTTCAGCTCAGGCGCACCACCGAGCCGTCGAGTCGGTCGCCGACGAAGACCTGGCGGGCCGTGCCCGGGGCGGCCGCCACCGCCCACGGCAACGGCCCGACGGGGATCGAGCGGGAGCGGGTCAGGCTCACCGTGTCCACGACGTGCACCACTCCGGCGTCGCAGGTGACGTAGACCTCGCCCGCGTCGGCGTTGAGGGCCAGGTTGCGCGCGGCCGAGGTCAGCGGCACGGTGGCCAGCAGGGTCCGGCTGGGGCGGTGGAACACGGAGACGCTCGCCGGTCCGGCCCCCACGTTCCCCTGGTTGGCGACGTAGATGCGGTCCCCCTCGGGGTCAACCGCCACGTCCTGCGAGTCGATGCCGAGGGGGTCGATCGGCACCACGGGCAGGATCTCGCGGTGGGCGCCGTCGTCGATCACCGCGCCCAGCCCGTTGACGAAGGGCGGGAGAGAGCGATTGCACAGCGCGACGTAGAGGGTGTTGGTCGTCTCGTCGACGGCCATGCCCAGCGGGCCCGGCCCGATGGGGATCGGCGCCAGGGGCTCGTCGGTGGCGCCGTCGATGACGTGAATCAGGCGCTGGAAGACGTTGCCGACGTAGACCCGGTTGGTCCTGCTGTTGATCGCGACGTCGACCGGTCCCTGCCCGAGCGCGATCGTCTTCCGCACCGCCAGCGACGCGCCGTCGATCACGGAGAGGCTGTAGCTGTCCTTGCCCCGGTTGGCGACGTAGATCTTGCCCGTGGCGGGGTTGACCGCCACCGCGCGGGGGTCGTGCCCGACCGCCACGCCCCGCCGGTGCCCGGGGAGCTGGGGCAGCTCCGGCACCGGCTGCAGCGTCTGGCGGTCGAGCACCACCAGCAGGCCGGGCTGCGTCACCGTCTCCGGGGGCGCCAGCAGCTGGTAGGAGCGGGTGGCGTAGACGCGGCGCTCGTCCACCGCCAGCCCCAGCACCATGGCGTGCTGGCCGGCGGGGGCCTGGTCGAGGGTGGCCGGCTGGGCGATGGTGGTGGCCGGCGCGGTGGGGCGCACGTAGGCGTTGAGCACCCACGGGGCCAGCCCCTCTTGCTCCAGCAGGCCGGTGCGCCGCCGGGCGTCGATCTCCACCCAACCCGCCCGGCGCTGCCACTCCGGCTCCGGGTCGAGCTTCTCCCAGATGCCGTTCCAGCGCTCGCCCCCGCTGATGGGCAGGACGAGGGCGTTGTAGTCGGTCGGGGTGTAGCCGTCGGCCTCGTTCTGCTCGGCGACGGCCAGCAGCTCGTCCCGCTGGGCGTTCCACGTCGCCCGCCAGAAGCGCCCGTCGCCGAGCTGCCCCTGCTTGACCACGATCAGGTTGTAGCCCGACTCCCCGCCCGGAGTCTGGTAGCCGTTGACGGTGATGGGGCGGTAGCGCTTGTCCTTGTAGGTGTTGATGGTCTTCTCGAGGTCGACCAGGCCGAGGCCGACGAAGGCCAGCATGTCCACCCCGTTCCTGGCCCAGACGGCGTTGTAGCGGGCCTCGCCGGCGGCGTCGACCACGTTGTTCACGTCGATCAGCCGGTAGCCCTGCCCCTCGTACTCCTTGCGCTTCTGCTCGAAGTCCTCCCGGTCGTGGGCCCCCAACCAGTGCCGGCGCTGGTCGATCTTCTCCAGCACCACGTTGTAGCGCAGCCCGCCGTCGGGCAGGACGTAGGCGTTCAGCCGGGTGGGCTGGAAGCCGTCGTCCTGGTGCTGCTTGACGACGGTCTCGATGTCGTCCGGCGTGACCCCCCACTCCGCCCGGCGCTCCAGGGTGCCCGCCATCCAGATGAAGTTGAAGCGCTGCGGGCCGGGCACGGTGTACAGGGAGCGGATGCCCGCCCGGTCGTCGTCCTGGAGGTCGGAGAAGCTCCACAGCACCGGCTCCATCACCGCCCGCTTCGGCGGCGAGCCGTCGGTGGGCGCCGGGGGGGTGTAGTGGTCCAGGCCCAGGGTGTGCCCGATCTCGTGCAGCGCCACCCGGAAGGTCTTGTCCTTGTCCCACACCTCCTCTTCGTCGTCGAAGTGGAGGCACAGCGGGGGGTCCGGGATGTTGCCGTCCGCGTCCCCGGTGATGCTCCGCGGCGGGAAGTCGGCGTGCGCCGCGCTGTCTTTCAGCGGGTCGGGATCGTGCAGCGGTGTGTCGTCCGGGAGCTCCCAGGCGCCGCTGGTGTCGTCCCTGGCCTGCTGGCTGTGGTCGACCGGCACCCACTCCACGATCACGTCCGGCTTCTCGTTCGGCTTGACCTCCTTGAAGCGCAGCTGCGTGTCGACCCTCGACCAGGTGTCGAAGGCGCGCCGGACGGAGGCCTTGGCGTCGTCGAAGGTGAGCGTCTGGCTCAGGGTGCCGCTGCTGCCCGGGGCGGTGGTGAAGGCGTAGCGGAAGTCGCGCCGGTCCCAGGCGCCGACCGGGGTGTTGAAGCGCACCCGCCCCGCCTGGCCCGCCGGCCGGCGGTCCGGCGTACCGCACACCGGCTGGGTCAGCTCCGCCCGCGTGGTCGCGTCGAAGGCGCCGGTCTCGGGAATCTGGCGCTGGCGCTGGAAGCGGCGCAGGGCCGCGGACGTCGGCGGATCGAGCCGCCCTTCCTGCACCACCTCGCCGGCGCCCAGGTACCCGTAGCGGCGCAAGAAGCCCTGCACCTGGCCCACGCCGGGATGCTCCCCGCCCGCCCGCACCGTCGCC
The DNA here is from genome assembly GCA_035537855.1 of Chloroflexota bacterium. Lineage (GTDB taxonomy): Bacteria > Chloroflexota > UBA11872 > UBA12225 > UBA12225 > DATLLM01. Next base: position 3,921 of record DATLLM010000154.1, read on the forward strand.
AGCGCGGCGATCCGCTGGGCGCGTGGTGGCCGCCCCGTTCCGGAGGCCGGCGCGATCCGCGTCCCCCCGTCGATCGGCATCGCGCCACCGCTGTGGGCAGCCCGCCGCCTGCGTTGCGTGCTGGACATCCGCGCACCTCCCTCTTCGGCTCCTGGCCCCGGGATCGCCGGCGCCCGGCCGGACCGCGGTCCGCGCCGGCGGGGCGCCGCTTCGCAAGATCCACCGTACGGGCGCCGGGGGGCAGTGCCATCGGCAAGATTGCGTATCCTCCGGGCGCCGCAGGGCCCGGATCAGCGCCTACCGGGCCGCCGGTTCGTCCGCGAGCCGTCAGGGCCCGGACCGTGCCCTGTCCGCCGCCGCCGGCGGAGGATGGGGACGGCCGACGCCCCGCCCACCGCGCGCCCGGGCGCGCGGGTGCGGACGGAGGACGGTGCGGCGGGAGGTGGCGCGTGGAGCGGCGGATCGTCAACCCGTGGACGTGGCAGGACGCCTTCGGCTACGTGCAGGCCAACGAGCTCCGGGGACCCGAGCGCGTGCTGGTCTGCGCCGGGCAGACCTCGGTGGACGATGAGGGGCGGCCGGTGCACCCGGGCGACATGGCGGCCCAGCTGGGCCAGGCCGTGGACAACCTGGAGACGGTCCTGCGCCAGGCCGGCTTCACGCTCGCGGACGTGGTGCGGCTGAACTACTACACCACGGACGTCGACGCCTGCCTGGCGGCGCTCGGAGCGGTTGGCCCGCGCCTGGGGGCGGCCGGGTGCCGGGCCGCCGGCACCCTCCTCGGGGTGACGCGCCTGGCCTTCCCCGAGCTGCTGATCGAGATCGAGGCGACCGCGGCGGCGTAGCCCGCTCCCGCCCCGGGCCGCTCGTGCCCCGCGAGGCAGCGGGCGGGGCCTCCAGCACCCAGCGGCCGGCGACGCCGCGCCCTCGCCCGGTCCCCGCCGGCGCGCAGCGAGGTCCGGGCCCGGCGGCGGAAACAGCCCCCGGCCTGGGCGTCACGGCCCGGTCACCGCCGGCGCCGGCGGCTCGCGCTCGGCGAGCCGGCGCTCCTCGTGCAGCTCGTCGACCACCACGGCCAGCGCCGCCGCCAGCGGGATCGCGAACAGCGCCCCGGCCAGCCCGAGGAGCTGGTAGCCCACGAGCACGGCCACCAGCACGACCAGCGGGTTGAGCTTCACCGCGTGGCCCATCACGCGCGGCACGACGACGTTGTTCTCGAGCTGGCTCCAGACGAGCGCGAAGATTGTGGCCAGGACGCCCACGGTCGGCCCGGCCAGGAAGCCGAGCAGGATCGTCGGCACGGCCGAGAGGAACGGCCCGATGCCGGGGATGAGCACGCACACCGCCCACACCACGGCCAGCAGCGCGGCGCCCGGCACCCCGAGCAGGCCGAGCACGACCCCCGGGACGGCGCCGACGATCACGCACACGAGGAGTTGGCCGGCCACCCACTGCCCCAGCCGCGTGGCGATGTCGGTGACGATCCGCCGCGCGCGCGCCCGCCCGCCGGCGGGCAGGAACACCAGCAGGTAGTCGCGCATGGCGCGCCCGTCGACGGTCAGGTACAGGGCCATGAAGAGCACGAAGACGACGTTGAGGGCGCCGCCGAGCAGCACCTCGGCGGCGCCCAGCACCGGCCGCAGCGCGCCCACGATCCACCGGGTCAGGCCGCCGGTGCCCTCGAGCAGGCCGAGCAGGTCGAGGTACGCCAGCGGGGGCCAGCGCCGTGCCCCGCCGGCGTACCAGTCCTGCGCCGCCAGCGCCGCCGCCGGCGCGCGCTCCACCAGCAGCGCGGCCTGCTCGAGGAGGACGCGCAGCAGGAGCGCCCCGAGCCCCAGCACGACCAGCCCGACGAGCAGGTAGAGGACGACCACCACCAGCGCCGGTGGGGGGCGCCAGTGCCCCGCCCGGGCGCCGTCCGGGGCGGCCAGGCGCGTGACGACCGGCGCCATGCCGGCGGCGACGATGGCGGCCGCGAACACCTGCAGCGCCACCCACCGCAGCTCCAGGCCGAGCAGCACGAGCGCGACCACGGCCAGTACGCGCACGCCGCTCCGGAACAGCGCCCGCGCCAGCACGGCCTCGTTCATCGTGGCCCCACCGCGGTCTCCCGTGGCCGCGCCGGCCGCCGCGCGGCCACGGTGGCGGCCCGGCGCGTCGTGGTGCCCGCGGACGCCCAGCGGGCGCCGTTGGGGCCCCGCCGGGTCACGGGCCGGGAGCCCGCGCGGCCGGCGGCCGCGCCTCGTATCGGTCGGTCATGGGCGTCCTCCTCTCGGACCCGCCGGGCGGGCCCCCGGCCGTTCGGCCGGCGCCGACGTCGCGCCTCGCCCGGACCGCCGGTCGCAGCCGAACGCGGTGCGCCGCCGGGCGCTGCTCGGGGGCGCACCGGGTCCGCCACGGACGGCTCCAGGCCGCACGCCCCCGGGTGGGTCCCCGGTAGCCCAGCGTACGCCGTTACGGGCGGTCGGCCATCGGGAGAGGTCCTGATTCCCGGGGCACGCGGGTTTCGTGGCGCCGGCGCCCGCGGGCGGCGGCCGGGCGGGCGGCCCCCCAGATCAGCGACCGTGTCGCGCGCGGCGACCGCGCGCCTGCTGGCGCCGCCCTGACTCACAGCCCTGGATCGGGGCCGGAGGAACGCGTACGTCCCTCAGCACGCCGGCGGGGCCTTAACACCCCCGTAACGCCGCCGGCGTACACCTTCTGGTGTGTCGCTCCGGAGTCTCTCCGCCGCCCTGCTGCTGGCCGCCGGCCTGCGCGACTACGGCGTGGATCTGGCGCCGGCCACCGTCGCTCCCGGGGCGCTGCACGTCGTCGTGGTCAACAGCGGCCAGCGGACGCACAACCTGCGCCTCAAGGGCGAAGCGGTGGACGTCCGGACGCCCGACCTGCGCCCCGGCGAGGCGGCGACGCTGGAGGTCGACCTCACCCGGCCGGGAGCCTACGCCCTGTTCTGCGACGTCGCCTACCACCAGCAGAAGGGGATGGTCGCCGTGCTCACCGTCGCCGCCGACGCCGGCGGGGCGCCGGCCGCGGGGGTCCCGCCGGACGGCGCCTGAGGCGGGCGAGCACCGCCGGGGCCGGACCGGCGCCCCGCCCCACAGCGCCCGGGGCAGACGGTTCAGGTGCAGCCGGGTGGGGAGGCCGCCGGCGCAGCGCACCGTCCGGCGCTACGCGCGCGCCACCAGCCGGGCCAGCAGGGCGAGTGGCAGCAGGAGGTACTTCGCGGCCAGCAGGAGGGCGGTGCGGGGCCGCTCGGGGCGCAGGACCTCAACGGCCTCCCCGAGGCCCGCGTCCTCGCGGAGCGCCTCGGCCGCCAGCAGCCCGGACGAGATCGCGCCCTCCATGCACACCAGGTCGATGGCGGTCCGGCAGTGGTCGCCGGCCGGGTAGAGGTTGGTGAGCTCGATCTTGTGCTCCGGGTCGAGCTGGCCCTGGCGCGCCGAGAGCGCCTGCAGGCGGTAGTGCCAGACGCCGACCTCGTTCATGAACAGCGGCTCCTCGACGTGCGCCTGGAAGAAGGTCCGCTCGGGGATGACGTCGGCCGGCTGGAGCGCGGGCAGGTAGCGCCGCAGCTCCGCGACGATCTCGGCCGCGGCGACCGCATCCGAGAGGCCCTCCAGCGCGGGGTAGTCGGAGGCGATCACGTTCAGCACGGTCGCGTCGTGGCCGGGCCAGAGCCGCGACACGTCGACGAAGGAGAGGCCGAACCGGGAGCCGAGGAGGTTGATGTGGTCGCCCGGCAGGCCCGGCAGGCGCCGCCGGAGGTAGAGGCTCAGCGCCGCCATCGGCCGGGCGTGGACGTACCGCGCGTTCGCCAGCGACGGCGCCGCCGCGTAGACCCCGTCGTCGACCAGGGGCGCCAGCCGCTCGGCCGGGAGCGCCAGGACGACCCGCTCCGCGTCCCGGGAGACCGGCGCGCCCGCGCCGGCGTCCGCCGTCGTCCGGAAGTGCAGCCGCGTGATCCGGGCGTCCTGCACCTCCAGGCGCTCGAGCCGGTGGTGGAGCCGGATCTCGCAGCCGAGCGCCTCCAGCCGGCGAGCGAACGGCGCGATGAGCTGGGACTGCAGGTCGCCGCGCAGGACGCGGTACGCCGGCTCGGGGTACTTCACCCAGTAGGCGATCACGCTCTGCATCGTCTTGGCGGAGACGAAGTGCGCCGGCACGGAGATGCCCTTGAGCATGAGGTCCTGGAACTGCGCCGCGACGCCCTCGGTGCGGTAGAAGCGGGACCGGACGAAGCCGGTGATGCTGATCTGGTCGAGCAGGGCGCTGTCGCTGAGCGGCTCGCACAGGAGGTCGAGCGCGGCGTAGTAGAACAGGAACATCTCCGGGACCGAGAGCACGCCCGAGAAGAGGTTGCCCACCGCGTAGCGGAGCGACGTGATGTTCCGCAGGGTCCGGAAGCGCGGGTACTCGCCGGGGCGGAGCTGCTCGAAGTCCGTGCAGTCCTTGAAGTGGCTGCGGATCCCGAGGTCGTCGACGAGCCGCCACGTGTTCCGGTACCAGACGGGGAAGATGTGGTAGCCGTGCTCCTCCGGCAGGCCTCCGACCTGCGTGGCCCCGGCCTTGCCCCCCAGGCGCTCGCTCGCCTCGAAGAGCGTGACCCGGCAGCCGCGCTCCAGGAGGCGCAACGCCGCGGCCATCCCGGCCAGTCCCCCGCCGACCACGCACACGTCCGTCGCCATTACGCCGGTGAGGCTACCGGACGCGGGGCGCCGGCTCAAGTCCGGGGCGCGGCCGCCCCGGTCCAGTCGATGGCCACGCTGAGCACGTCATCGGTTCCGGCGCTCAGGCGCCGGTAGAAGGCCGGCGCCTCCTCCGGCCGGAGCCGATGGGTGACCACCGGCTCGATCAGCCAGGCGCCCCGCCGCCAGTGCGCCAGGACGTCGTCCAGGTCCCGGCGCGTGTGGTGACTCGTGTGGGTCAGGATCACTTCCTTGGGGTGCGCCAGGCCGAACGTGTACTCCGTGCGGTCGCGCAGGCCGACCAGGACGACCACGCCCTGGCGCGCCATCTCGCGCGCCGGGGTGCGGTCGCCCGCGACGACGCGGAGGATCGGGTCGAGCAGGGCGTTCGCGCCCGTCGTCTCGATCACCACGTCGTACGGTCCCTGCCCGGCCACCTCCTGCCACACGGTCTCCCCCCGCGCGTCGAACACCCCGTCGCAGCCGACTCGCCGCGCCGTGTCCAGGCGGAAGGGGACGCGGTCGAGGCCGTAGACGGCGCCACCCAGCGACCGCGCGCCCTGCACCGCGTGGAGCCCGATCGGCCCCAGACCGGTGACCAGGACGCGCATGCCCGGCCGCACGCCTCCGCGCCGCGCGGTGTGGAGCCCGATGGCCGCCACGCTCAGGAACGCCGCCGGCAGATCGGGGATCCAGTGGGGCAGCGGGACGAGGTCCGCGCTGTCCGCCGGCCCCACGCGCTCGGAGACCTGCGCCCCGGAGCCCAGCCGCAGCGTACCCAGGTGCGGGGCCAGTGGCGGGTGCCCCCCGCGCCAGTGGTGGGTGTAGACCCGGTCGCCCACACCCGGGCCGTTCGCTCCCGGGCCGCGCTCCGCCACCAGCCCCACGTTCTGGTAGCCCGGGATGTGCGCGACGCCGTCGCGACTCGTGCGCAGGTGGAACGTCTCCGTGCCCGCGCTCACGCCGGTCATCCGGGTGCGCACCCGCACCTCGCCGGGGCCCACCGGCGGCGCCGTCAGCTCCTCCAGCTCGACCCCCCCGCGGCCGTCAAACAGGATCGCGCGCATCACCGTGCCCGGGATGGGGAGCGCCGCCGGGCCTCCCCGCGGCCGCGCCGGCGGCGCTCATGCCAGGTAGTCGGCGATGCGCCGCTCGCCGCCGTGGTGGGCCGCGTCGATGGCGGCGAGCACCATGGCGACGCTCTTCAGGTTGTCCTCGACCGACGTCTCCGGCGGGCGGCCGTGCGCGACGGCGTCCACGAACTCGGCCAGCGCGGCCTCCTGACCGTCCTGCGGGTCGGTCACCGTCATCACGTCCGTCTGCGGCCCGAGGGGCGCCGCCTGGCGGGCCCCCAGGTGGGTCAGGAAGATCCAGCCAGGTGCGGCCGTAGCCGGAGACGCCCACCTGGATCACGCGCAGCGGCGGCGCCGGGCCGTCCATCGTCCGCCTAGCCTTCCCTGTCCGCGGCGAGGATC
>DATLLM010000155.1:0-2557 GCA_035537855.1 Chloroflexota bacterium
GCCGGCGTTCGACGCGCTCTACCCCGTGCTCAAAGCCCGGGCCACCGCGTTGGGCCTCCTCTAGTCCGGATCGCCTGTGGGCTCGCACGCTGACATGGAACGGTGCCGCGCCGCGAGCTCCGGCTCCAGGTTGCGCGTGAAGCCAGACTCGACCTCCGGATCTACCGTTCGATGCGTCCAGCGATCCGTTGTCGGTGGCTCCGGCCCCACTGATCCGGGAAGCGCTCGTCGGAACCCGTCAGACGCGGCTGGTGTCGATCAAGCTAGCTGAGTCGGGCGGCGAGGTGCAGGGCGTGGATCGGGTAGGCTGCCGAACCACCGATCCGTCGGTGGAGCAAAGAACGAGCATGGAGGGCGCCGCGATGGAGTTGTTCTCGCTTGCCGGGCGCGTGGCGGTCGTGACCGGCGGCGCCAAGGGCATCGGCGCGTGCTACGCGGAGGCCCTGCTGGGGGCCGGGGCGCGGGTCGTCGTGGCGGACGTCGACACTGCCGCCGTCGCCGCGACCGCGTCGCGGTTGGCGAGCGCGCACCCCGAGGGCGTACTCGGGGCGGAAGTGGACGTGACCGACCGGGCGGCGCTCCGCGCCCTGGCGGCCGCGGTGGAGGCCCGCTGGGGGCGGCTGGACATCCTGGTCAACAACGCGGCGCTCTTCGCCGTCCTCCCTCGGCGCGACTCGCCGTGGGACATCCCGGACGCGGAGTGGGACCGCGTGATGGCGGTCAACACCCGCGGCCTCTACGCGTGCGCCGCCGAGCTCCTGCCGCTGCTGCAGCGGCGCGGCTGGGGGCGCATCATCAACGTCGCCTCCGAGCTGGCCTTTCAGGGCGCGGCGGGATTGATGCACTACGCGGCCTCCAAGGGGGCGGTGGTGACCCTGACGCGCAGCATGGCCCGGGCCTTGGGGGGCACGGGCATCACGGTCAACGCGCTCGCGCCGGGCGCGACCGCCAGCGACACGGTCGCGGCCGCCGGTCTCGACTTCACCCGGCCGACGCTCCTGCAGGCGCGCATCATCCAGCGGGTGGAGGTCCCCCAGGACCTCGTCGGCACGCTGCTGTACCTGGCGTCACCGGCCAGCGACTTCTTAACCGGCCAGACGATCGTGGTGAACGGCGGGGTCTACCTGCACTAACCGTCCGTGGCCGATGAGGCGGCCCCGTGGCGGCCGGAGCCTGCGGAGGCTGGCGGGATCCGACGGCAGGCGGCCACCGGCTGGAAGGAGAGGGCGGGGCGGCCCGCAGTGAGGGCCGGGTGCGGCCGTGCGTCTGCATCACACCGCCGTGTCATCTGCGCCAGCGCTTGAAGCGGCGCCGCGCCGCGAGGGCGGTCCTCATCCAGTGCTACCCCACCTTCGGCTACCGGCGCCTGTGGGCGCCGCGCCGCCGTGACGGGGTGCGCGTCAACCGCAAGACCGTGTACCACCCCCTCCAGCACCGGGCTGGCGCTGACTGCGGGGGCACCTGCCCCTCCTGCCAAAGCAGCGGCGAGCAGAGAACTAGGAAACCGTCTCGGCCCCCACTGCCCACGGTCGTTCCCGGCACTCGGGACTGCGACGCCAGGAGTGGGCCCGCGCCGCAGACCGCCGCTTACGGTCGGTCGCGGACGCTCGTTGGCGGGGCCAAATGGTAACGCGAATGGTAACGCCAGCTCGTGCAACTCGGCTTCGAAAGCTCACCAAGGGGACTCAGGCAGTGCCGTCGGGGGGGTGCTTCCCCGGGCGGCAGTACTTGCCCAGGCCGACGGTCAATCGACCAGTCAGCGTCTCGCTCCGACGGGCGCTGCCCCTACGGCCAGGCCCAGAGGGCGGCGTCCTGTGGAGACCGTCCCCAACGGGCGGCCGGCCCGGTCGACGACCCACAGCCGGTCACCCCACGTGTCCGGCAGGTAGAGCCGGTTGTGCGCCACAACTACCGCCGCCCCGGCAGCCGTACCTCCCGGCATAAGGCCTAGCACCGCAACGGCCCCCGTTGTCAGATCGATCCGCTGCAGCAGCGTGCCGCCCGGGCCGCCCCGGCCAACCGCGTAGGCCTCGCGGCCGTCTGGTGGCACGGTGAGCCCCGCGGCGCCGTAGCGCAAAGCGTACTCGCCCGCCGGCGCGAGGCCGTCGGGGTGGAACTCCAGCAGGCGCCAGTCGGTGGCCTCGGCGAAGCGCTGCCCGAAGTCATCGAGCGGCCGGGGGGTGCTGTCGAGCGCCGCCCCAACGGCGTAGAGGCGGCGCCTTCCGCCCGGATCGGCGGCGAGCGCCAACGGGCCGGTCGCGGCGCCGGCGTCGAGGGCGTGCGCGCCGCGTAGGCGGCCGTCCCGGGCGTCCAGCGCGACGAGTCGGGCCGTCTCGGGCGCCCCGACTGCGGCCGGCCGCCAGAGCCCCAAAAAGGCGACGGTCCCGGCGCCGGGATTGGTGCCCAGCGCCAGGCCCGTCGGCTGTTCGCCGGGCGCGCAGGCCGCGTGCGCGCCCGCGACCGCGCTCCGCGACAGGTCCACGATGGCCAGGCGGCAGGACCCCGCCGCCGCGCCTGACCCGCTGCGGCGGTCGTCCACGACGACGTAGACGACCGC
>DATLLM010000156.1:0-5610 GCA_035537855.1 Chloroflexota bacterium
CCGCTACTGGCGGCGCAGCGTCGTCCTGGCCCTGGTGGTGATCGTGCTGCTGTTCCTCTCCTGGTGGGACGAGCGCCGGCTGCCGGACGAGCCGGTCGGCCCCGGCGCCTCGCTCAGCACCCCGCTGGGCGCCACGCCGCGGGACTGAGCCGCCGCCCGGCCGGGCCGGGCCGGCCGGGTCCCTCCCGGCGGCGAGATTGTGCAGCGGCCGCGTGCGTTTGCCATTCGGAACCACACCGCACTGAGGAGCCGGATGCGCATCACCCGCCTGCCGAAGTCCCTCGTCCGCCGCGAGCACGGGATCGTCAAGGACCACGTGGTGTTGCTGGACGAGGACACCCGCCGCCCCCTGGCCTGGCGGGTCAACGCCAGCTTCGCCGGGTACCTCGCCGGGAAGATGGCGACGCTGGTGGACTCCCCCGAGTCCCTGGAGCGGCTGGAGTCCCGCCTCGCCGGCGGGCGCCTGCTGCCGGACGCGCGGGTGATCCTGCAGGACATGGCGCGCACCGCCCGGCAGCGGCAGGGCGTGCGCGCCAGCCGCGAGCCGCAGGCGCGGGCCTGACCGGCGCGCGCCGGGCGGGCGCCCGCTCAGTAGGCGATCTGCACCCGACGCCCGTCGCGCGCGGACTGCACGATGGCGTCGCAGACCACGGCGTTCTTGTAGCCGTCCTCGAACGTGGCCCCGTAGGGAGCGACGTCCGTGCCCTCGACCACCGCTGCCAGGAAGTGGGCCAGCTCGTGGACGAAGGTGTGCTCCCAGCCGATGATGTGGCCCTGGGGCCACCAGTGCTCCCAGAAGGGGTGGAAGGACTCGCTGACCAGCACGTCCCGGAAGCCGTTGGCCTCCTTCGGCGACGTGTCGTTCAGGTAGACCTCGAGGTTGTTCATCCGCTCCAGGTCGAAGGCGATCGTCCCCTTCTCGCCGTTGATCTCGAACGTGTTGGCGTTCTTCCGGCCGGGGGCGAAGCGGGTGGCCTCCAGGGTGCCGACCGCCCCGTTCTCGAACTCCACCGCCGCCTCGAACGCGTCGTCGACGTCGACCGTCTTCGGCCCGCCCCCGTCCGGGTTCTGGCGCTCGGTGATGAAGGTGGCGGTCAGGGCGCTGACCGACTTCGGCTCCCCGATCAGGAAGCGCCCCAGGTCGATGATGTGGGCGCCGAGGTCGCCCAGGGCGCCGGACCCGGCGGTGTCCGCGTGGTAGCGCCACTGGGCCACGTCCGGGCTGTTGCCCCACTCCTGGAGGTAGCGCGCCCGGAAGTGGTAGATCCGGCCCAGCGCCCCCTGCTCAAGCAGCAGCCGGGCCTGGCGCACGGCCGGGACGAAGCGGTAGTTGAAGGCGCAGGCGTGCTTCACCCCCGCCCGCTGCACGGCGTCCAGCATCTGCTTCGCCTCGGACGCGCTGCGCGCCAGGGGCTTCTCGCAGATGATGTGCTTGCCCGCCTCGGCGGCGGCGATGCAGGGCTCGGCGTGGACGTTGTTCGGCCCGCCGTTGTCGAAGACCTGCACCGCCTCGTCCTTGAGCAGCTCCCGCCAGTCCGTGTAGGCGCGCTCGTAGCCGTAGCGGCGGGCGGCCTCGGATACGCCGGCCTCGTTGCGCCCGCAGATGGCCACCAGGCGCGGCCGGGCCGGCGGCGGCCAGAGCATGTAGGGGATCTTCTTGTAGCCGTTGGTGTGGGCCTTGCCCATGAAGGCGTAGCCCAGCATCCCGATGCCCACCTCCGGGGCGTCGCCGGCGGCGCGCGCCGCCCCCATGGTCAGGAAGCCGACCTGCTCGGACACGGTTCTCGTCCCCCTCTCGACGTGGTGAAGAAGGCCGGCGCTCAGCGCTGGAAGGCGGCGTCGAAGGCCCGCCCGGCGGCGGTGAAGTCGATCCGCCGGCAGAAGGCGGCGGCGTCGCGCGCCCCGTGCTCCCGGTCCATCCCGGCGTCCTCCCACTCCACCGAGAGCGGCCCGGCGTAGCCGATGTCGTTCAGGGCCCGGATCAGCTCGCCGAAGTCGATCTGCCCGTGGCCGGGCGAGCGGAACTCCCAGCCCCGGCGGGCGTCCCCGAAGCTCAGGTAGCTGCCCAGGATGCCGGCCCGGCCGTCCCGGCGCACGAACGTGTCCTTGATGTGGGTGTGGTAGATGCGGTCGGCGAAGTCGCGGGCGAAGAGCGCCGCGTCCACGCCCTGGTGGTAGAGGTGGCTGGGGTCCAGGTTGAAGCCGAACGCCGGGCGCCGCCCCACCGCCTCGAGGGACCGCGCGGCGGTGTAGTAATCGAACGCGATCTCGGTCGGGTGCACCTCGAGGCCGAACCGCACCCCGTGCTTGTCGAACTCGTCGAAGATGGGATTCCAGCGCTCGGCGAACAGCCGGTAGCCCGCCTCGATCAGCGCGTCGTCCTGCGGCGGGAAGGGGTAGATGAGGTGCCAGATGGAGGAGCCGGTGAAGCCGTTGACCACGCCGACGCCCATGTTCTTCGCCGCCGCCGGGGCGAGCATCATCTGGCGCGTCCCCCAGGCCCGCACCCGCTCCGGGTCGCCGCGGTGCTCGGGCGGGGCGAAGCCGGCCCCGCGGGGGTCCGGGTTGTCCAGCACCAGCTGCCCTTGCAGGTGGGCCGAGATGGCCCAGCAATTGAGCCCGTTGCGCTGCAGGATGTCCCGCTGCGCCTCGCAGTAGCCGGGGTCGGCGGCCGCCCGCTCGATGTCCAGGTGGTCGCCCCAGCAGGCCAGCTCGAGTCCGTCGTAGCCGAACTCCTTGGCTTTGGGCGCCAGCTCGGCGAGGGGGAGGTCAGCCCACTGTCCGGTGAACAGGGTGACCGGTCGAGCCATCGTGTCGTCCCTCCTTCAGACCAGAGACCGGTGGCGATGCTAACGTAGGGCGCGCACGGCGGCAAGGAGGAAGACGAGCAATGGAACCGACCTTCGCGGGCGGTCGAGACCTGGCCTGGCGGATCATGCGGGCCGCCCTGAAGGCGGTCGATCCGGCCGAGGCGGTGCGCAACGCCTTGCGCCTGGAGGGCGAGACCCTGCACCTCGGAGGGCGGAGCTACGACCTGCGGCGCTACCGGCGCATCCTCGTCGCCGGCGCCGGCAAGGCCGGGGCGCCGATGGCCCGGGCGGTCGAGGACGTGCTCGGCGACCGGGTCACCGCCGGCCTGGTCAACGTCAAGTACGGCTACACGGACGCCACCCGGCGCGTCCGCCTGCGCGAGGCCGGCCACCCCCTGCCGGACGCCAGCTCGCTCGAAGGCACGGGGGAGATCGTCGACCTCCTGCGCGACGCCGGCGAGGACGACCTGGTGATCGGCCTCATCTCCGGCGGCGGCTCGGCCTTGATGATGCTCCCCGAGGCGCCGATCAGCCTGGAGGACTACCAGCAGCTGACCGAGGCCCTGCTCCGCTCCGGGGCGAACATCAATCAGATCAACACCGTGCGCAAGCACATCGAGCAGGTGAAAGGCGGGCGCCTGGCCCGGGTGGCCGCTCCGGCCGACGTGGCCACCCTGATCCTCTCGGACGTGGTCGGCAACCCCCTGGACTTCATCGCCTCCGGGCCGACGGTGCCGGACACCACCACCTTCGAGGACGCGCTGGACGTGCTGCGCCGCTTCGACCTGCTCGGCGCGGCGCCCGCCTCGGTGCTGGCCTGGCTCGAGCGCGGCCGGCGGGGGGAGGTGCCGGAGACGCCCAAGCCGGGCGATCCGCTCTTCGAGCGGGTCGCCACCGTGGTCATCGGCAGCCTGGACGTGGCGGCCGCCGCCGCCCGGGCCGAGGCGCAGGCCGCCGGGTTCGACACCCTCCTGCTGACCACCTTCCTGGAGGGCGAGGCGCGCGACGCCGGCCTGCTGGCCGGGGCCCTGGCCAAGGAGCTCGTCCTGCGCCGCCGGCCGCTGGCCCCGCCGGCCTGCCTCATCCTCGGCGGCGAGACCACCGTGACCGTGCGCGGCCGGGGGAAGGGCGGGCGCAACCAGGAGATCGCCCTGGCCGCCGCCGTCGCCATCGCCGGGCTGGAGCGCACGCTGGTGGTCGCCCTGGCCACGGACGGGTCGGACGGGCCGACCGACGCCGCCGGAGGCATCGTCGACGGCCGCACGTTGCAACGGGCGGAAGGGCTCGGCCTCGATGCGCGCGCCGCCCTGGCGGACAACAGCTCCCACGACTTCCTCGAGCGGGTCGGCGACCTCCTGGTCACCGGACCGACCAACACCAACGTCAACGACCTCCTCTTCGTCTTCTCCTTCGGGAGGTGACGCGGAACCGGTCGCCCTCTCTCCGGAGCGTCGCTGGCGCGCCGTCCGGCCGGAGCGGGGGATGCGCGCCCTGCCCCGGCCGGGGCGCTACCTGCGCCCCGCCGCGGCCGCCGCCGTGCTCCTGCTGCTCGCCTGGCCCGTCTCCGCCTCCTGGGGGCACGCCAGCCGGCTGGTCGCCGGCACGCGCGACCAGCTGAGCGCCACCCCGACGGCGGCAGCGGAGCGGGCCGCCCCGCCGGCCGGCGCCCCGGCGGCGACGGCGGAGCCGGCGGACGGGCCGCCCGCGCCCGCGCCTGTGTCGGACGAATCGGCCGGCGCGACCCCGGCGGACTGACCCCCGCTGGCCGGGGCGGCCCCGCGTCTGAAAGAATTGCTCTTCATGCCATCGCACGTGGCCTCCCGGGCGGCGCGGATCGGGTCGGCCGTCGCCCTGGCGGCGGCGCTCGCGCTGATCCCGCTGCAACCGGCCCTGCCCCCGGCGGCCGAGTCCGCCGGCTGGGTCTCCGCCGGGCTGGAGGGCGCACCGGTGAGCCGGCTGGCGGTCGACCCGATCAACCCGGGATCGATGTACGTCGGGCTGGAGGGCGTGCCCGCCGGCCGGGGCAGCGTGCGGCGCACGCTCGACGCGGGCAAGACCTGGATCTCCCTCGAGCGCGGGTTGCCCCCGGGCCTGGAGCCGACGGCCTTGGCCACCTCCCCGGACGAGGCGCGCGTCGTGCTGGTGGCCGGCGCCGGCGGGCTCTTCCGCTCCACCTCGGGCGGCGCCACCTGGTCCGAGGTGCGGCAGCCGCTGCCGCCGATCACCACCCTGCTGTTCGACCGCGCCAGCCCCCGGACGGTCATCGCCGGGACCGAGCTGCGGGGCAACTTCCGCAGCGACGACGCCGGCCTGACCTGGCGCGCGGCCAGCGCCGGGCTGCCGCGCGACCGCTACGGCCAGACGCCGGGGGCGGTGCAGCTCGTCCAGCACCCGACCAACCCGCGAGTGCTCTACATGGGCGCCAACGGGTTCGACGGCGTCTACCGCAGCGACGACGCCGGGCGCACCTGGAGGGCCGCCGCCGCCGGGCTGCCCAGCCCCATCGTCCTGGGCCTGGCGGTGCAGCCTCAGGCGGACGACCGCGTCCTGGTCCTGACCGACAAGGGGCTGGCCATCTCCTCCGACCGCGGCGCCAGCTGGCAGGCCGCCGGCAACCTGCCCATCCCCGACCCCGCCGCCGTGCAGTTCGAGCCCGGCGCGAGAGACACCCTCTACCTGGCCAGCGTGCGCGGGCCGCTCTTCCGCTCGACCAACGGGGGGCGCTCCTGGACGAGCCTGCCGGCGCTGCCCCGGCCGGTGCGCCTGCTCAGCGCCTGGCCCGGCGGGCACGGCCGGGGCG
>DATLLM010000157.1:0-3519 GCA_035537855.1 Chloroflexota bacterium
AACGTCGCCGTCCAGCGCACGGAGAGCCCGCCGAGGCCCGTGCGCCCTTGCAGCGCCACCGTCCACAGGGCCGCCGGCAGGGCCGCCGGCAGGGCGACCAGCGCCGTCCCGAGCACGGCGCCTCCGGGTGCGGCGCCGGCCAGCGGGATTCCGAGCGGCCGGGTCATGGGCGGCGGGCGACCGCCAGAGCGCCCAGACCGGCGAGCGAGATCAAGCCGGTGGCCAGCAGGTAGGCGTGACCGGCGTCGTTCACCCGCAGGTCGTACGGCCGCACGGCGCCGAACAGGCCCGCTCGGAAGCCGAGGTAGTCGAAGGCCGGATCGACCGTCACCTGGCCCGCGTCCCCCGCTCGACGGAACGGGAGCCGGGGCAGCGTGTCCGCCGAGCGCCGCAGATCGGCGAGCAAGACCGTAGGGTCGGAGGTCAGGATGCCCGGCGGTCCGCTCGACGGCCGGCCGGTGCCGGCGGCGAGCACCGCCAGCTCGAGGGCGAGCACCGCCAGCGCCGCCAGCGCGAGGGGCGCCCGGCTGCGCCGGCCGGCGGGCAGCAGCACGGCGTAGGCCGGTACGAGCCAGGGGAAGATGACGGAGACGTGGCGGAAGAACGTCGGCGGCGAAAAGAGGTCGGCCGAGAGGTAGGTCGGCGAGAGCATGATCACCGCCAGGTTCGCCCCCCCGGCGAGGAGCACGGCCAGGGGCACGAAGCGCTGCTCCGGGCGCGTCCGCCACAGCCGCAGCAGGCCGGCCAGGGTGACGCCGGCCGCCAGGACGCCGAGCAGCAGCCCGGAGAGCTCGGGGGCCGGGAGCCCCATCACGGCGGCGTAGTGGGGCAGATTCTGGCGCAGCACCAGGCGCCAGTTGGCCTCCAGGAACTGCGGCCCGGCGACGTTCGCCCAACCCGCCGGCCAGGGCACGCCGAACCGGGCGAGCAGGAAGAGCGAGAACGCCGCCACCGGGACGGCGCAGGCGGCGGCGGCGCGCAGCCAGCCCCGATCGCGCAGCCGGTAGTGCAGCGCCAGGGCGCCGAGCAGCGCCCCGGCGTAGAGCAGCCCTTCCGGGCGCAGCAGCACGGCCGCCCCCGCCGTCAGCCCGGCGCCCAGCCAGCGCCGGCGCAGCGCGAGCAGCAGCATCCCCGCCAGGGCGGCGGCGAGGAGCGGCTCAGGCTCCGGCGCGCCGAGCGCGTAGACCTGGTAGAAGGGCAGGCAGACCAGGGCCAGGCTGAGCCAGGTGGCCCACCAGCGCGTCGCTCCGGCCTCCCGGGCGAGGCCGTAGTAGAGTACCGGCAGCGCCAGGTTGGCCAGGGCGAGCGGTAGCTGCAGGGCCAGGAAGCGGTGCCCGGCGATCCCGAATCCGGCCGCGATCAGGGCGGGATACCCGGGTAGCTCGATCAGGTAGAACTGCGCCCCGCCGGCCGCTCCGGTGGAGACCGGATACCCGTACCCGGCGGCGACGGCGTCCACGACCGACCAGTAGCGGATCAGGTCGTCGGTGGCCACCGCGCTGTACGAGAGGGCCTGGAGCGCCCCGGCGGCGAGCAACGTCGCCGTCGCGATCGCCGCGGCGTGGCGCCCGAGCGTCGTCCGCACCTCCTCCCGGGCGGCCGCCGCCCGTGCGCCGCTGTCCGCCTGGCGCCAGGCCGCGGCCGCGGCCGCGAAGACCGGCGCGGCCAGCACCAGCGCCACGCTCGCCGGCAGGGCCGCGCCCCGCCACCACGGCCCGTAGACGTAGGCGTGGTAGGCCGTATCGGAGGCGTAGAGCACGGCCAGCACGACCGCCGAGGCGACGGCTGACGGGAGCAATCCGGTCGCGGTCAGGGCCGGACGCCGGCTGAGCAGCGTCCAGCCCAGCAGGGCGCCGGCGACGAGCAGGAAGGTGCCGGCCCAGCGCACGGAGAGCCCGCCGAGCGACGTCCGCCCGATCAGGGTCACCGTCCACAGGGCCGCCGTCAGGGCCACCGTCAGCACGGCGGTGACGCCGGAGACGAGTGGCGGCGTCACGCCCCCCTCAGAAGAGCGCCAGGAGGTCGCCATTGGCAGCCAGGATGAGCAGCCGGATGCGGTACTCGCCGCTCTGCCGGCCGGGCGCGGCGCTCAGGTCGTCCGCCACCCAGCCGGCGCCGCCCCCCCGGGTGGCATCGGCCCGCGGGCCGGTCAGTGGTGACCGCCGCCAGAGCAGAGGGTGCCCCGTGGCCATCAGCTTGTGGAAGGCGTTGTCCGCGCCGAGCACGCGGCTGTGCACCGCAGGGCCCTCGTACAGGCGCGCGCCGGTGCTCAGCGGGTAGTCGCCCCAGACGCGCAGCCAGGGCTGCCCCCCCGACTCGCCCGCGACCGCTTCGGCGGCGACCTCGACCGCCACCGGGCCCGGCCCGAGGCCGGCGACGTCCACTGGCACGGCGTACCACTGGGGCACGTCCGCCCGCGTCTTTCCCTGGCGCGCGGCGCTGTCCATGAGCACGCGGTCGAAGCGCAGCGGGCCGGCGTCGGCGAACGCCGGACCGAGCCGGGCCACCTCCTTCCCGCCGACCCGCACCACCGGCTCGTAGTCCGGTCGGGAACCGCCTTGCAGGTAGAGGCGCACCTCCGCCCGGCTGCCCGCCGGCGGGCTCCAACCCGGTGGCAGGGCGAACGTCTGGCGCACCGTCTCGCCCGGAACGATCCGCGCCGACCACTCGTGCCAGTCGCCGCTGTAGAGCGATTGCACGCCGTAGACCCCGGCCACCAGCGCCCCGGCGGCGAGCCCGCTGGCGACCAGGCGCCGGCGCTCGGCCGGCGCCCCGCCGGCCGCGAGCAACCGCCCGCCGAGCCAGCCGGCGGCGCCGCACCCGGCCACCACCAGCACCGTCTGGAGCAGGTGGGCCCGCCAGGGCGCCAGCCCGGGCAGGAGGGCGGTCAGCCAGGCCACATCGAGAGCCCAGGCCACCAGGGGCAGCGCCAGCGCCGCCACCAGCCAGCGCCAGACGCCGGGGCGCCGCAGCGCCCCCCACAGCTCGGACCCGGCCAGACCGGCGAACAGGACGGCCACCTGGGCCGGAGGGATGATGTAGCGCACGTCGATGTGCGAGGCGAGGTAGGGCAGCCCGAATGCCAGGAGCGCGGCCCCGAGCAGCAGCGACGGCGCGGGGCGTCGCCAGCCGAGCGCCAGCCCGGCCAGGGCGAGCAGGGCCAGCAGCCGGTGCAGGGGAACCGCGAGCGGCCCGATCAGGGGGGGCGCCTCGGCGTAGTTGTTGAAGGGGTGCAGGTACGCCTGGTAGAGCTTGTTCACCTCGGTCGCCATCGCCTGCAGCGGCGTCGAGCGCACCTGCTGGACGGCGGCCTCGAGGTAGTCCAGGTCCCTGGGGTGGATGTCCATCCCCGCGGCCCATGCCCCCGGGAGGCTGTCCACGCCGAACTTGGGCGGCACGGGCGAATCCGGCGGCCACCACCCCCGGTTGGGCGGGTAGATGCCCCAGTAGATCTGCTGCCAGGCGTCGCCCGTGCGCGACCAGGTGTAGCTCCCGTAGACCAGGCCGTTCAGCGCCACC
>DATLLM010000158.1:0-2495 GCA_035537855.1 Chloroflexota bacterium
GGGCCGGGTGTGGTCGGGATACGAGGGAGGAGTCTCGCTATGGGCGACGCGGCGACGACGGTGGTGACCCGGCGGCGGGTGCTGGCGGGGGGCGGCGCCGCCGCCGGCTGGGCGCTCCTGGCGGCCTGCGCCGGGGCGCAGCCCGGGACCGGGGAGTCCGGCGGCGCCCCGGCGCGCCAGCCGGCGACGCTGCGCTTCAAGTACCGCATCCCCTCGGACGTCGTGCGCCAGTCCTACGACCGGGCGCTCGAGGTCTGGCGCACGGAGCACCCGGAGATCGTGCTCGAGCCGGAGGCGAACGATTCGGCCACCTTCACCCCGTCGCTCACCTCCCAGATCGCCGCCGGGACGCCGCCGGACGCGGCGCCGGCGGACTGGGACCAGAGTCTGGACTGGGCGAGCGACGGCCTGCTGCTCCCCCTCGACGATCTGCTCAAGGCGCGCCGGGTCAACCCGGACGAGTGGTTCCAGGGGGCGATGGACTACACCCGCCTGGGGGGCAAAGCCTACGGCCTGCCCATCACCGGCTACACCACCGTCGTCTACTACAACCGCGACCTGTTCCAGCGCGAGGGCGTCCCCCTGCCACCGAAGGACGGGTCGTGGCGCTGGCGCGACCTCGAGGCGCTCGCCGTGCGCCTCACCCGGCGCGACCCGTCCGACCCGCAGGCCAGCCGCTGGGGGCTGATCCCCTCCAGCGCCGTCTCCGGCGGGCTGGCTTCGGCGGTGTGGCAGAACGGGGGCTCGCTGACGGACGTCCGGGAGTCCCCGGAGAAGATGACGATCGACCAGCCGGCGGCGGTCGAGGCCATCGCCTGGCTGACCGATCTGAGCCTCAAGCACCGCGTCGGGCCGACCGCCGAAGAGCGCCGCGCGCTGGGCAAGGACCCCTTCGTGATGGGGCGGGTGGCCATGCTGTGGGGCGGCATGCCGCTCTTCTTCAACACCATGTTCCAGATCACCGACTTCACCTGGGACCTCGTCCCCGGGCCCCGCGGCCCGAGCGGCACCCAGGGGGCGGCGACCCAGACCAACGCCTTCGCCATCTTCAAGGGGACGAAGCACGCCGATCAGGCCTTCACCCTGATCTACTTCTTCACCGCCGGCGCCGGAGTCCGGGTGCGGGCGGAGATTCAGCAGGTGGCGGTGGCCCACAAGCGGGCCCTGCAGGAGGTGTGGATGAAGGCCCAGCCCGCGGTGAACCGGCAGGCCCTGATCGATAGCCAGCCCTACACCCGCGACGTCTACAAGGGCCGCCTGTGCAGCCAGTGGATCGCCGCCGTGCAGGGGGCGGTCGACCGGGCGGTCAACGGCGAGATCAGCCCCAAGGCGGCCGCCGACGCGGCCGCCGCCCAGGGCGCCGTCGTCCTGGCCGACGCCCGCCGGCGGAGCTGAAGGGTGACCCCAACGCAGGACGGCGTCGCGTTCCGGGTGTGGGTCTCCGGCTGCTCCCACGTGGGCACCGACCTGCGCTTCGGCCGGGAGAGCCTGGCCGAGGCCATCCGCCAGTCCGAGGCGGGCGGGGACGCGGGCGGCCCCCCGTTCGCCTGGGACATCGCCCTGCACCTGGGCGACTTCTCCGGCAACCAGGAGCCGCCGGGGGACGCGGAGGGGGCGGAGGTGGTGCGCCAGTTCGGCGCCCTGCGTCGCCACCGCCGGGAGGCCGTGTACACCCTGGTGGGCAACCACGACGCCAGCGGCCCGGACGAGCCCCCCGAGCGCGCCCAGTGGTGGTTCAAGACGTGGATCGACCCCACCGGGGAGCGCACCGCCACCTCCGGCGTCGACCGGGCCCGGATGCCCTTCCCGGTGGCCGGCACCTGGGAGCGCTACGCCTTCCGCGCCGGGAACCTGCTCTTCCTGGTGATGGGCGACCGCAACGACGGCGGCCCGCCCGTGGGCCGCGGCCCCCGCGGCGGCTACCCTTCGGGCGCGGTCAGCGGGGAGACCTTCGACTGGTGGCGGGCCCAGGTGGAGGCGAACCCGGACTGCCTGATCGTGAGCGCCCACCACCACATGCTCAAGGCGACGACGGTCGCCTCCGGCCCCTGGGAGGGGTACACCCGCCGGGCGGACGGCGCCTGGCAGAGCCACTACCACGGCTACTTCCCGGACGGCGGCCCGGAGGGGGCCTCCTACCTCTACTACGTGGACGGCCGGCCGGACGCCCAGGCCTTCGAGCGCTACCTCGCGGCGCACCCCGGGGCGATCGCCCTGTGGCTCGGCGGGCACACCCACACCCACCCGGACGACCGCACCGGCGGCCGCGGGCACGTCGAGCGCAAGTGGGACGTCACCTTCGTCAACTGCGCCGCCCTGAGCCGCCACCACGGACGCACCAACGTCCCCATGAGCCGTCTGCTCACGTTTACGGAAGGGAGCGCGGACGTGCGCGTGCGGTGCTACCTGCACACCTCGGACTACGCCCCCCAGGGCTGGTACGCCCCGGCGGAGCGCACCGTCCGGCTCGGCCGGCCGGCCCGGCTGCCCCGATG
>DATLLM010000159.1:0-5832 GCA_035537855.1 Chloroflexota bacterium
GCCCTGGCGGGCGACCAGCGTCGCTCCCACCAGTCCCACCTCTTCGCAGCGGGTGAAGACGCCGCAGACGTCCGCCGGCAGGCCCGTCCGGGCGCAGCGCACCAGCGCGCTCAGGATCGCGGCGCAGCCGGCCAGGTCGTCGGCGGCCGGCAGGTGCAGGAGGCCATCGGCCTCGCGGAACGGCCCGACGTCGAAGACGCCGAAGCTCCCCGCCGGCACGGGCCCGCCGGCCTCGAGCAGCAGCTCCAGCTGCCCGTCCGCCCCCTCCCGGTAGCCGGTGATCCGCCCCGGCGTCTCCTCCGGACCGCCCTCCCCGTGGACGAAGCGCACCGGGACGGGACGGTCGAAGGAGTGGCGCGGCACGCCGCCCAGCAGCCGCCCGAGGAGCGGCTCCGTCTGCACCACCTCGAGCCCGGGGTGGTCGGTGTGGGCGCCGAACGCGATCGGCCGGCGCCCGGCGGCGGCGGCGCCGCGGTGCCAGACCAGCAGGTTGCCGTAGCGGTCGGCCTCCCAGGGGAGCCCGGCGGCGGCGCAGAGGGCCACGATCTCCCGGGCGACGCGCAGCTCGTGGAAGGGGGCGGAGGGCGGCGCCGCCAGGCGGGCCAGCACGGCGACGGGATCGGCGACGTCCACCGCCCCGCCGCCTCAGCCGGCGCCGGTCAGGTCGCGCGCCGCCTGCAGCGTGTTCCGCAGCAGCACGGCGGTGGTCATCGCCCCGGTGCCGCCGGGAACGGGAGTGATCCAGGCGGCCACCTCCCGCGCGGCGGCGAAGTCGACGTCCCCCACCAGCTTCCCGTCCGGTCCCGGCGTCGTGCCGAAGTCCAGCACGATGGCGCCCGGCCTGACCATGTCCCCGCCGATCAGGCCCGGCCGGCCGGTGGCGGCGCAGAGCAGGTCGGCCCGCCGGCAGATCGCCGCCCGGTCCCGCGTGCGGGTGTGGCAGACGGTGACCGTGGCGTTGGCCTGCATCAGCAGCAGGGCCAGGGGCTTTCCCAGCACGACGCTGCGCCCGACCACCACCGCCTCCATGCCCGCGGGATCGATCCCGTACCGGCGCAGCAGCTCCATCCCGCCCAGCGGCGTCGCCGGCACGAGGCGGGGCTGACCGAGGAACAGGTGGCCGGCGTTGAGGGGCGTGATCCCGTCGACGTCCTTGCGCGGGTCGAGCGTGTCCATCACCGCCGCCTGGGTCAGGGGCGCGGGGAGCGGCACCTGCACGATCACGCCGTGCACGTCCGGGTCGGCGTTCAGGCCCTCGAGCTCCCGGCGCAGGCCGGCGTCGCCGGCGCCCGGGTCGACCGTCACCAGCCGGGCGCGGATGCCGGCGCCCTCCGCCTGGCGCACGATCGAGCGCACGTAGCTGCGCGAGGCCGGATCGTCGCCGGCCAGCAGGATCACCAGGCCGGGCGCGGCGCCGGTGGCCGCGGCGAAGGAAGCGGCGCCGGCGGCGACCTCGGCCCGCACCGCCCGAGCGGTGGCGCTGCCGTCCAGGAGCTGCGCCCCCACCGGCGTCAGCCGGCGGCGGCCGTCTGGGGGAGGCGGCCCATCATCTCGTTCCAGGCCTCGAGGCAGAGCCGGGAGGCCTCCTCGCCGCCTTCGGAGAAGGCGCTGCCCCCGGGACGGTTGACCGCCTCCTCGGAGAGGTGGGCTTTGACCCGGTAGTGCGTTTCGAGCGAGATGCAGCCGCCGTAGCCGTCCCGGGCGAGGGCCGCCAGCTGCCCGGGGATGTCCACGTCCCCCTGCCCGAGCACCGTCGCCTCCGGCTCGCCGCTGGCCGGGTGCAGCGTGACGTCCTTGAAGTGGACGTGGGCGATGTGGGGCTTGATCCGCTCGTACCCGTCCGGAACCGCCCGCTCCCGCAGCGACCAGGCGGCGTTCCCCGGGTCCCAGACCGCCTTGACCGAGGGCGCGCCCACGGCCTCGATGAGCTCGGCCGCTTCCTGCCCGGTGCCGACGAAGCACGCCGCCTCGTTCTCGACGCCCAGGGTCACCCCCTCGCCGGCGGCGATTCGGGCCGGCTCGTCGTAGGCGCGCACGATCGCCTCGAAGTTCGGCCCCAGCTCGCCCGCCTTCCAGAACGTGAAGGTGCGGATGATGCGCGCTCCCAGGGTGTGCGCGGCCGCGATCGAGCGGCGCAGGATGTGCAGGTGTTCCTCGTACTCGTCCTTGTTACCTAGATCACACTTCAGGAAGGGAGTGGCGAGGCACACTATGCTCAGGCCGTAGCGGGCGGCCGTGTCCTGGACGCGCTTGAGGTGCTCGGGGGTCATGTTGTCGATGCGTACGTCCCAGGCGGTGCGGATCTCCATCTGGGTCAGGCCGAAATCCCGGATCATGCCGGCGGCCAGGTCGAGATCCTGGGAGATCTCATCGGTGATCACGGCGCGGGTGAACATGGCCCGGGATTATAATCGCCACCAAGGGGTGGAGGGGTAAGCGGGTGATTCCGGGCATCGGCTTCGGGGTGTCGGCGTGGCGGTTCTGACCGCGCCCCCTGGGCGCACCAGGTCCCGGAAGCGGGCGCCCGCGCGCGACCGCACGCCGCCGCCCCCCGCGGCGATCACCAAGGTGCTGCTCCCCCGGCGCCGGCCGGGGACGGTGCAGCGCCGGCACCTGCTGGACTTCCTCCACCGCCACCTCGACCGCCGGCTGCAGCTGGTCATCGCCCCGCCGGGCTACGGCAAGACCTCCCTGCTGGTGGACTTCGCCCACGAGGCGCGCGAGCAGGGGCTCCCCGTCTGCTGGTTGACCCTCGACGCGTCGGACGCGGACGCCCGCAGCTTCTTCGAGCACCTCCTGCTCAGCCTGCGCCAGGCCTTCCCCGGCTTCGGCGAGCGCACCGCCGCCCTCCTGCGCGCCGTCGACGACGCCGCCCGCGACCACCGCACGGTCGCCACCTCCCTGGCGAACGAGCTCGCCGAGCAGGTGGACGAGTTCTTCTTGCTCGTCCTCGACGATTACCACACCGTCGGCGGCGCGACCGCCGTGAACGGGGCCGTCGACTGGCTGCTGACGCGCCTGCCCGAGGGCTGCCGGGTGATCCTGGGCGGGCGCACCATCCCCACCCAGCTCAACCTCTCCGCGCTCGCGGCCCGCCTGGAGGTGGCCGGCCTCGGCGTCGCCGACCTCCGCTTCACCGCCGACGAGGTCGCGGAGCTGACCCTGGCCCGGGACGGGCACGGCCTGCACCCCCGGGAGGCGGAGCGCGCGGTCAGCCGCGCCGAGGGCTGGGTCACGGCCATCCTGCTCTCCCTGCACGCCAACGAGTCGGCCCGCTTCTCCGGCCTGCTGCGGGCCAAAGCGCAGCGGGAGCCGGTCTACGGCTACCTGGCGACGCAGGTCTTCGACCACCTCCCGGACGAGCTGCAACGCTTCCTGACCGAGTCGGCCATCCTGCCCGCCCTCTCGGCGGTGGAGTGCGACGCCGTCCTCGAGCGCGACGACTCCGGCCTGCGCCTCGCCGAGCTGGTGCAGCAGAGCCTGTTCGTCGAGCCCCTGGAGCCGAGCGCCGGGGGCGAGGGGAGCGACGGGAGCGAGGCCGCCGCCGGCTGGCTGCGCTACCACCAGCTGTGGCGCGCCTTCCTGCTCGACCGCCTGCTGACCGACGCCCCCCAGCGGGCGGCGACCCTGCGCCGCCGGGCGGCCGCCCGGGCCCAGGAGCGGGGGCAACCGGACCTGGCCATCGACCACCTGCTCGAGCTGGGCACGATCCACGGCGAGTGGGACGCCGCCGCCGGCTTCATCCTGGCCCTCGCCCGGGGCGAGGTGGCCCACGGCCGATCGGCCCGGCTGGTGAGCTGGATCGACCGGCTGCCCGCGGCCGTGGTCGACGCCGAGCCCTACCTGCACTACTTCGCGGCCCGGGCCCTGCGCCAGGTCGGCCAGGTGAAGGACGCCGCCGCCCGGGCCAGGCAGTGCGAGGAGGCGGCCACCGCCACCCGCCGCTGGGACGTGCTCTACCTGGCCCGCGCCTTCCGGGCCCAGATGCTGGCCTTCCTCGGGCAGGGGGAGGCGGCGGTCGCCCTGGTGGTCGAGCTGTTCGACCACTTCAACCGCCAGCCGCGGGCCGAGGAGGTGCGCGTCCGGCTGGAGTACGACGCCTGCGTCACCCTGGGCATCGCCGGCCGCTACCGGGAAGCGATCGCCCGCGGCCAGGCCGTCCTCGCCCAGCAGCGCCACGTCAAGGACGTCGCCGAGCGCCGCCAGCTCGTCGCCTACGCCCACACCGCCCTGGGGAACTGCCACGCCTACCTGGGCGCCTTGGCCGAAGCGGAGGCCAGCTACCGGGCCGCCGAGCGCCTGTGGCGGCAGCTAGGCAACGCCGCGGCGCAGGCCGGCGTGTTCGTCGGCATCGGCCGCCTCCACGCCCGCACCGGCGCGTACGCTGAGGCCGCGGCCGCGTTCAATCGGGGCATCGAGCTGGCCGACGGGGTCGGCCTCGTCCGCCTGCAGGTGCAGCTGCGCAACAACCTCGCCCGCATGCTGCGCGAGCGCGGCGCGGCCCGGGAGGCCGCGGCCACGATCGAGCGCGCCCTGCCCCTGGCCCGCCAGCTGGACGAGGCCTACCTGCTGGCCGAGGCCCTGGAAGAGTCCGGCCACATCGCCCTCCAGCTCGGCCACAACGTCGAGGCGATGCACTCCCTCGAAGCCGCCCAGGACGTCGCCCAGGAGCACTGGCGGTCCGGACTGGCCCTCTGCCAGGCGCTGCTCGCGCTGGCCTACGCCCGCAGCGGACGCCTCGGCGACGCCCGCCAGGTCCTGCTCGCCGCGGAGCAGTCGGTGGCCCTGGTGCGGGCCCCCGAGGACCGCCTGCGCACGAGCGTTGCCGTCTCCGCCGCCCGCGCCGCCGCCGGGAGCCCCACCGCCGTCGCCGAGCTGCGCGCCACCCGGCGCTGGGCGCGGGACAACGAGCGCCAGGAGGCCTTCTTCGCCGAGTGCGCCCGCTACGGCGAGACGGCCCGGCTGCTGCTCGGCGAGCGGCGCCTCCCGGACGCCGTCGTGGCCGCGCTGCAAGCGGTGCTGGCGGACGACCCGCCGGAGCCGGTCGCCACCCCGGCGCCCGTGTTCCGGATGCTCAGGGCGGTGCCCCGCCTGCCCGTCGACACCACGTTCGAGATCCGCCTGTTCGGCGCGCCGGTGCTGCTCCGCGAGGGCGAGAACGTCACCGCCTGGCGCACCAACCTCGTCCGCGAGCTGCTCTTCTTCCTCGCCTACCGGTCCGGCAGCGTGGTGCGCACCGAGGCCATCGTCGACGCCCTGATGCCGGACGGCGACTACGACCGCAGCCTGACCGCCCTGCGCCACGCCGTCTACCACCTCCGCCGGCTGTTCGCCCCGCTCAATCCGGTGCTCACCGCCACCGGCGGCTACCGGATGGACCTGGAGGAGGGGATCGGCTGCGACGTGCACGAGTTCCGCCGCCTGGTCGAGCTGGGGCGCTCGGTGCGGGGGACGCTGGACGTGCAGGCCCTGGAGTCGGCCCTCGCCCTCTACCGGGGGCAGTTCCTGGAGGGCATCGACGCGGACTGGGTCGTGCAGCCCCGGGCCGAGCTGGAGCGCCTGTTCCTCTTCGCCGCCCAGAAGCTGCTCGACGAGTACGAGCGCTCCCGGCGCCACGAGGCGGCCGTCGCCGTCGCCGAGCGCGTCCTCGCCGTCGACCCGTTCCACGAGCCGTTCCACGTCGCCCTGATGCGCCACCAGGTGGCGCTCGGGCAGGTGGCGGCCGCCCGCCAGCACTACGGCCACTACTGCCGGCTGATGCGGGACGCGTTCGGCCGGGGCCCCGACCCGGCGGCCACCAGCCTCCTCTCCCTCTCCCACACCGCCGGGTAG
>DATLLM010000160.1:0-2400 GCA_035537855.1 Chloroflexota bacterium
GGCCTGGGGTGCGAGGGTGAGCGCGATGCCGAGGGCGACCCCCAGGGGCCGGCCGAAACCCCCCGCTGCGCGCCCGAGCCACCGCAGCACACGCTGAGCAAGAGTCGCATCGCTCCCGGTGGCTCTCCGCGGCCTCCCACGAACCGGGGTCGGCCTCGGCGACCGGTGCCTCGCCTGGACAGAGGGAGCGGAGGCGGCACGCCGCAGGCCTCGGGCGCCCCGCACCGTCCACGGTTGCCCCCCAGCCGTGGACGACCCACCGCCGGGACAGGACCTCGCCCTCCCGCACGGACGCCGCCGGTTCTCCTTCGCCGGCGGCGTCCGTGTGTCCGGGCGCCGCGCTAGGCTGAGCGCGGGGAGGCAGAGCAGATGGCGGACGACGCGCAGCTCCACACCGACACCGATACCCCCGAAGTGGCGAAGCTTCTCATCACCCACACCGTCGCTCTCCGGGCGATGCGCGCCGACTCGGCCGGCGGGCTCGACGTCGACGCGTACCTGGAGG
The DNA here is from genome assembly GCA_035537855.1 of Chloroflexota bacterium. Classification (GTDB taxonomy): domain Bacteria; phylum Chloroflexota; class UBA11872; order UBA12225; family UBA12225; genus DATLLM01. The sequence continues at coordinate 506 of DATLLM010000160.1, forward strand.
CGTTCGCCAAGGTCTACAAGGGCCTCGCCATCGTGACCACGCTCGCCGGGCCGCCCGAAGAGGACACGCAGAAGGGCGGCCAGGGCGGGTGATGGCGGCAGTGCCGTCGTCGACCTCAACGTCGAGCTCGGCACCGGCCTCGGCGACGACCGGCGGCGCGGGGCGGAGGAACTGGCGGCGGCGAGGGCGGGCGCCCTGGACCGGCAGGTGACCCTCAACCTGGGCTGACGCGTTCCTCCCGCAATCGTCTAACTGATTACGCACCAAAGCAAAACCGATCCCGATCTGGGAGCGGCCGGGATTGCGCCGGCCAGGGCCGGAATGCTGGGCCGATTTAACGGGATCAGACAGGTGCCCCCCGCGGTGGTGGGTTGCCACCCCGGGGGGCTGGGACACACCTGCGGCGTGGAGACGGCGATCCCCACACCCCCACGCAGGGCGCCCGTGGTCAGTCTAGCGGCGGGGACGCCTCCGGGTGCAGGTCAATCTCCCCCCGGGCGAGTCCCCACTGCAGCGGGACCCGCTCGGCGACGCGCTCCCGCCAGTCGCCGTCCCCGTCGAGCAGGACGAGGGCGACCCGCTCGGCGACCTCCAGGTGCAGCTCCAGCTAGAGCGCCGCCACGCGGAAGGCCGCGAGCTCGCGCGGAGTGGCGCCGCCCAGGTGCGCGGCGGTCAGGTCGTCGACGCCGCGGACGGACTCGGGGAGGGGCTCTACGCCGCCAGGATGCGCGCGCGGCCGCCGGGTGCGCCCCGTAGCGCACCAGAATGGCCGTAGACGCGACGAGGCCCCGGGATGACCTGTGGGGGTCACGCCGGGGCCGGGACGCGCGCTGGTGAGTCGCCTGGGCAGAGCCAACCGGGTGGTCGGTCGGCGGCCCGGCCTACGTGCCGGGACTGCGCCCGCTGGTGAAGGTGCCCCGCCGCTCGTTCGGGCCGCGCTCGGGGGACTCCGGCGGCGCCTGCCGCTCCTGCCGGCGCCGCTCCAGGTGCTCCTTGATGGCCAGCTCGATCTGCCCGTTGACGCTGCGGACCTCCGCCTCGGCCGCGGCCTTGAGCGCCTCGAACACTTCCCGGGGCAAGCGAAGCGTCAGCCGGATGTCTGCGCGCCTGGGCATGGCACCCGAGTGTGCCAGCGTTGCCGTCATTGCGTCACCTTTCGCGCCCGGACGGAGACGCCCGCGGCGGTCAGCGCGACGCCCAGCACGCCGATCTCCGCGAGGAAGGCGAGCGCGACCCCAAAGGCGCCCACAAGGCCGTGCTGACCGTGGTCCAGCGGCTGCGTGCGGCCGGGGCGCTGCGGGACACCGGCCAGACGGTGACCAACGCCAAGGGGAGCACCCCCGCGGCGGTCTACGTCGCCGCCGGCGCCGACCAGGGGGCCGACGCCATCGCCCAGGCCGAGGCCGTCCTCCGCTCCCTGCGCCGGCCATCGGGGGGCGCGGGGGGTTCGGGGGCCGCGGCGCCCCAGGAGGAGCAGGCCGCGTGAGCACGGAGCGCGACCGCCAAGTCGTGGACGCCGCCGCCGGCGTCCTGGGCTGGCTCTTCGCGCACGGCGCGGCCGTCCTCGTCGTCGTCGTCGCCCTCACCGCGCTCGTCGTCGTGGCGCGCGCCGGCTACACCGTCGCCGCCGCCTGGACGGACCTCCGGCTCCGCCACCGGGCGGGGGACGCCGCCGGCCGCTCGGGGGAGTACCTCACCTACCTGCAGGCCGACGCCTGGCGGGCACGGCGGGCGCGCACCCTCCTGCTCGCCGGCGGCGCCTGCCAGCGGTGCGGCCGGAGGGCGACCGACGCCCACCACAAGACCTACGAGCGACTCGGCAACGAGCGGGACGGCGACCGGGAGGCGCTCTGCGGTGGGTGCCACGATCGGCGGCGCGGCCGGTAGACCCGGCC
>DATLLM010000161.1:0-13715 GCA_035537855.1 Chloroflexota bacterium
CGCACCGACGCCGGCGTCCACGCCGCCGGACAGGTGGTGCACGTGGACGCCGTCGGCCACCTGGCCGGCGACCTGCCCCGCTTCCTGCGCGCCTGGAACGCCCGCCTCCCGGAAGACGTCGCCGTGCGCGCCGTCCGCCCCGTGCCGGACACCGTCCACGCCCGCCACAGCGCCCTCGCCCGCGCGTACGCCTACCGCATCGTGAACGCCCCCGTCTGCTCCCCCCTGCTGCGGCGCTACGCCCACCACGTGCGCTCCCCCCTCTCCGTCCTCGCCATGAGCGAGGGCGCCGCCCACCTCGCCGGCGAGCACGACTTCGCCCCGTTCGCCGGGGGCGAAGGACCCGGGAGCACCCGGCGGGAGGTCTTCGCCGTCCGCGTCAGCGAGCAGTGGGTGGTCGGGCCGGCGATCTGGCATACTCTTGGACAGTGGGTGGCGCAGCCCACGGAGACTGTGCGCGGTCCGCTGGCCACCGAGCCGGGCGCAACGCGCGTCGTCGTCGTTGAGGTGGAGGCGAATGCCTTCCTGCGCCACATGATGCGTCGCATCGTCGCCACGCTGGTCGAGGTCGGGTTGGGGCGGCTCCCGCCGGCTGAGGTCGCCGCCATCCTGGCCGCCGGAGACAAGGGCCGGGGAGGACAGACGGCCCCGGCCCGGGGGTTGTGCCTCCAGCGCGTCCGCTATCCGGCGGGGATCGCCGGATGACCGCCGCAGCGACGACCGGGCGACCGGACGGACAGACCGAGGCACGGCCGGGCGCGGCCGGAGGAACGACAGGGGAATGAAGACCTACACGCCCAAGGGGGCGGAGCTCGAACACCGCTGGTGGGTGCTGGACGCCGAGGGCCTGATCCTGGGGCGCCTCGCCAGCGTCGTCGCCTCGCGCATCCGGGGCAAGGACAAGCCCGGCTTCGCGCCGCACATGGATACGGGCGACTTCGTCGTCGTGATCAACGCGGAGAAGATCCGCGTCACCGGACGGAAGCTGGAGCAGAAGATGTACGGGCGCCACTCCGGCTACCCCGGCGGCTTCCGCGAGGTCACGCTCGGCCGGCAGCTGGAGACCCACCCGGAGCGGGTGATCGAGTCCGCCGTCCGCGGGATGCTGCCCAAGAGCGCCCTCGGCCACCAGCTGATGGGCAAGCTGAAGGTCTACGCCGGCCCGAAGCACCCCCACGCGGCCCAGAAGCCGGAGACGTGGGCCCTCGACGCGGCGACCATCGGCCCGGTGCAGTAGCCGGCGCGTAGCGGAAACGGAAGCGGAAGAGATCGGAACCAGATGACGGCCACGAGCACGCCCACCACCGAGCAGCCGGCCCCGGCGGCCCCGACCGCGCCGTCCACGGCGCCCGCCGCCGCCCCCGCCCAGGCCGGGCAGTACTACTACGGCCTCGGCCGGCGCAAGTGCGCCATCGCCCAGGTGCGCCTCTTCCCCTCAGGGGACGGTCAGATCATCATCAACGGGCGCCCGGCGCGCGAGTACTTCGGGCGCGAGACGCTCGACCGCACCGTCCAGGAGCCCCTGCGCAGCATCGAGGGCGCCGCCTACAACGTCATCGCCAAAGTGATCGGCGGGGGCCTGACCGGCCAGGCCGGGGCGATCCGTCTGGGCATCGCCCGGGCCCTCGTCGTCGCCGACGAGCAGAACCGCCAGACGATGCGCACCCGCGGCTTGCTCACCCGGGACGCCCGGGTCAAGGAGCGCAAGAAGCCGGGGCTGCGCCGGGCCCGCCGGGCGAAGCAGTTCACCAAGAGGTGATCAGTCTCCGGCGGTGAAGGTGCCTGCCGGGCCGCGCGGGTCGCTCCCGGCCTGGGACGGCCCGCCGGTGCTCGCCGCCGGCCACGTGCGGCCCCTGCTCGCCGCCCGGGAGGCCGGTGCGGACGCCGCCGAGACCTCCTTCGATCTCGGCCTCAGCCGCGTCCGGGTCCCGCTGCTCGCCGGCGGCGTCCGCCTCCCCCGGCGGGTGCGACCGGTGGGCGCCCCGGCGGCGCCGGGTCGGGACGACCCGATCGTGCCCTGGGCGGCCCTTGAGGCGGTCGCCGCCGCGACGACCGCCGGCGGCGGCTGGCGCTGCTACACCGTCGCGGGCGCAAGCGATGGCGATGGCGAGGACGAGGACCAGGGCGCCGCGGGCGGGCTGCGCGAGATCCAGGTCTTCTCACCGGAGACGAACCGGCGCTACAGCCTGCTGGCCACTCCGGGCGCGCCGACGATGCTCGTCTCCGGGGTGCAGATGCACCGCACGGCGGGGCAGGACCCCTGGTCGGACACGCTCGCCAAAGTGCGCTGCGCCGCCCCGGTGGTCGGAGAGGTGCTCGACACCTGCACCGGTCTGGGTTACACCGCCATCGTCGCCGTGGCGACGGCGTCGGCGGTGGTCACCGTCGAGCTCGATCCGGCCGCGGTCGAGGTGGCGCGGCAGAATCCCTGGTCGCGCGCCCTCTTCGACCAGCCCCGGATCGAGCGCCGGCTGGGGGACAGCGCCGAGCTGGTGGAGACGTTCGGGGACGGGCGCTTCTCCCGCGTGATCCACGATCCGCCGGCGTTCGGCCTCGCCGGCGACCTCTACTCCGGCGCTTTCTACCGCCAGCTGCACCGCGTGCTCGGGCGCGGCGGGCGCCTCTTCCACTACGTCGGCAACGTCGCCAGCGGTTCAGGGCAGCGCGTCACCCGCGGGGTGACCCAGCGCCTCCGGGAGGCCGGCTTCGCCCGCGTCGTCCCCCGCCCCGAGGCGTTCGGTCTGCTCGCCTTCAAGTGACCGGGCCGGCGCCGGCCCGCCCAGCTCGCCCGCCGGAGGCAGATCCTCCAGGCGGCGCAGACCGAACGCGCGCAGGAACTCGAACGTGGTGCCGTAGAGGATGGGCCGGCCGACGGCGTCGAGCCGCCCCACCTCCTCGACCAGCCCGCGGGTCACCAGGTTGCCGAGCACGCCGTCCACGTTCACGCCGCGCAGGGCCTCGATCTGGGCCCGGGTCACCGGCTGGCGGTAGGCGACGATGGCCAGGGTCTCCAGGGCCGCCGGGGAGAGGCGGGAGGACATCTCCAGGCCGAGGAAGCGCTGCACCGGCCCGGCGACCCGGGGGTGGGTCACCACCTGGAGCGCGTCGGCGTGCCGTTGCAGGGTCAGTCCGCCTCCGGCGAGGCGCCGCTCGAGGCCGGCGACGGCGTCCTCGACCGAGTCCGGCGAGACGCGCAGCAGGCGGGCCAGCTCGCTCACCGACACCGGGCGCTCGGCGACGAAGAGCACCGCCTCCACCTGGGCGGTCAGCGGGGCGCCCTCGCCCGGGCCCTCCGGGACGCCCGCCGGGCTCCCCTCCGCCGGCCCGGCGGGGCCGCCCGCCGGGCCGGCCTCCGGGCCGCGCACGTCACCGCTCACGCTACCGCCAGCCAGATCTCGCCGAAGAGCTCGTCCTGCTCCAGCCGGACGGCCTTCGAGCGGTGCAGCTCGAGCACGGCGAGGAAGGTGATGATCAGGTCGGCGCGAGACCGGCAGCCTCCGGCCAGCCAGGAGAAGGAGACCGGCCGGGCGCCGTCCAGGGCGCGGCGCACCTCGGCGATCCGCTCGGCCAGGCTGACCCGCGGCGGCGCCTGCCGGGCGTAGGCCCGGTCGCCCCGCTCCTGGCGCTCGCGCAGGCGGACGGCGGCGTCGCGGTAGCGCCGGTACTCCTCCAGGCGCGCCGCAAGCTCGGCCTCATCCGGGGGCGCTTCCTCCGCCGGCGTCTCCGGCGGCCGCGGCAGCAGGGCCCGGGACTTGAGCACCAGCAGGTGGGCCCCGACCACCAGGAACTCGGCCAGGCAGTCCAGCCGGTAAGCCCCGGCCGGCAGCAGGCGCAGCACGGCGAGGTACTGCTCGGTCACCGCCAGCAGGGCGACGCCGGTGATCTCCAGCGTTCCCTCGTCCAGCAGGCGCAGCAGCACCTCGAAAGGCCCCTCGAATCCGGGCGCGCTGATCGCGGCCGCCGGGAGGGGGGCGAAGACCGCCTTCGCTCCGGGCACCGGGCGCGTGTCCCTCGCTTTCCCCGACCCTAGCCGACCCCGGCCACCTGCTGCACGAACGCCAGCAGGGCCCGGCGCAGGGGATTGAGGATCTCCCCCAGGATGTCCCGGCGGATGACGAACGGGGCCGCGATGAGCAGCAGCAGCACCCCCGGACCGTAGCGGGCGAGCCAGGAGGCCACCGGGCGCGGCAGGAAGGCGGAGGCGACGCCGAAGCCGTCGAGGGGGGCCACCGGCAGGATGTTGAACACCGCCAGGCTGATGTTCAGGATGACGAGTCCGCTCAAGAAGTCCAGTCCCAGCTCCGGGACGGTGAGCACCCCCGCGGCCACCAGCCGGAAGACGAAAGCGGCGAGGATGGCCAGCACGACGTTCGACGTCGGTCCGGCGACGGAGACGACCGCCATGCCGATCCGCCCCCAGCGTAGCCGGCGGGGATCGACGGGCACCGGCTTGCCCCAGCCGAATCCGGGCGCGCCGGAGAGGGCGGCCAGCACCGGCAGCAGGGTGCCGATGGGGTCGAGGTGCTTCAGCGGATTGAGGGACAGTCGCCCCTCGCGCTGCGCCGTCTGGTCGCCGAGCAGGAACGCCGCCAGGGCGTGACAGAACTCGTGGACGGTGATCGCGGCGGCGAAGCCGACGAGGAAGACGAGGGCGCTACGGGCGTCGATGGTGGTGCCTGTCAGGTTCCGGCTGCGGTGGGGGTGCGGCTGCGGGCGGGCTCGAGCGGGAGCACCGGCGCAGCGGCGCAAAGGAGGAAAGGGCCGACGGAGGACGTACGAACGGGAGCAGGCGCAAAGGACCGTGCCCGGCCGGGGCCAGCGAACCGGCCCCGGAGCGGGTACGGCCCTCGCCGATCGCCAGAAGGCAGACTACTTCGCCGGCGCCGTCTTCTTGGCCGCCGTCGCCTTCTTCTGGTTGACCTTCTTCTGGGTGTTCTTGGGGCTCTTGTCAGGCATCGCTCGCGGCTCCCTTTCTGGGGTCAGGATCCCCCTCCGCGGACGTCACCGCACGGCCCTCCGAAACGGCCTGCGGTGCCGAGCCGGGGAGTCCAATCCTACCACGACCCGGCGCCGCGGGCGGCGCCGGGCTGCGGGGCCAGCGGCCGAAAGCCAGCAGCAGCAGGGCGACCACGCCGCCGGCCGTGGCCAGCAGGGTGATGAGCAGGCCGAGGCGGAACGAGCGGGGGCGGTAGACGAACTCGACGCTGTGCGTCCCGGCGGGGACGAAGACGCTCCGGAAGAGGTAGTCCGCCCGGTAGATCTGCGTCTCCTGGCCGTCGACGTAGGCCTTCCACCCGGGGTAGGCCAGGTCGGCGAGGAAGAGCATGGCCGGCTGGCGGGCGGCGACGGCGATGCGCAGGTGGTCCTCCTCCACCTGCTTCAGGGAGACCGTCCCCGGCCCCGAGCTGATCTCCGTGCCCCCGGGGCGATCGAAGCGCACCGGCTGGACCTGCTCGGGCGGCGGCGGCGGCGGCAGCCGGGAGACGTCGAACTGCTCCTCCAGGATGACCATCCGCTCCGGGCTGAAGTCGCCCGAGGCCATCCGCTGCAGGATCTCCTCTCCGGGACGCTCGACCACCGCCGAGGGCACCAGGAACGCCCGCGGCAGGTAGTCCGCGTTCTCGTAGAGGATCATGTCGTCGTCGGCGTAGACGCGCCGGTACTTCTCCAGCTGGGCGGTCTCGGCCTGGGCCAGGTCGCGCGTCGTGTCGCTGTAGGCGGCCAGGCCGAAGACCTCCACCTGCGCCGTGGGGTGCAGGAACTGCACGTCGATGCGCCGCAGGCGCACGGTGGCGCCGAGGGGGAACTCGGCGTAGTAGTAGTGCGCCGGGTAGGGCGGGGCGGCGCCGTCGCGCTGCTGCCAGGTGCGGGCCACCGGGGGCAGCTGGTGGGCCATCTTGGGGCGGATGTCCGGGCGCTCCCAGGCCCACTCCGCGGTGTGGACGCCGGCCAGCAGCTGGAAGGCGTACGTCTTCCCGGTGCTGTCCGTCGCCGTCAGCCGGGCCACCGGCGTCCCCTGGGGGACGGTCGTGCTCCAGCGCATGGTGGAGATGACCCGCACCGAGTCCGCGGGCGCGTCTTCGAGGCGGAAGGCGCCGGCGCCGGCCGGGTTGCGCCCGGCGCTGCTCAGCAGGGGGCGCCGCGGGTCGAAGGAGGTCAGGTTGAAGGACTGGGCCGGGATGTAGGCGTTCTTCAGGGCGTAGTAGCGGGCGTTGAACAGGTCGAGCAGGCGGTTGGGGGCGTACTCCAGGCGGGCGGTGAAGGCCTGGTGGCGGTCCGGCTCGAGCGAGGAGTAGCCGTTGGCCTCGGAGACCGGGAGGCTCAGCAGGCGGTTCGGCTCGTCGCGCGAGCCCTTCTGGGTGTAGACGCGGTACAGGCCGGGCTGGGCTTCCAGGAAGCTGGCCATGCCGCTCGGCGCCGCCAGGGTGGCCGCCGGGACGAGGGGGTGGAAGTTCTGCCCGACGCCCACCAGGTCGGCGGCGATCACCACCACCAGCAGCACCTGCCACAGGCGCCCCAGGACCCGGAAGCGGTCCCAGAGCAGGAGCACGCTGGTCGTCGCCAGCAGCAGGGCCAGCTGGCGCAGGGTCGCCGGCTGGGTCACGTCCAGCGCCGCGACGACGAACCGGTAGAGCTGCTCCTCCGGGAAGCGGGCGTCGAAGCCCCGCTGGCGGACGAGCGTGGATTGCAGCCAGGCCACCGTCTCCGCCTTGTGCGTCTCGACGTAGACCGAGGCCAGGGCGACGGCCAGGGGGGCGGCCATCGCCGCCAGCTGGGCCAGGACGAGCACGGCGGTCAGTGCGGCCGCGCGTAGGGCCCGGGCCGTGCCCGTCTCCGCCCCTCCGCCCGCCACCGCGACCGCGCCATCGGGCCGGGCGGCGCCCCACCGCCGGCCGGGGCGGTACTCGCGGCGCAAGGCGTCCGCGCCCATCGCCGCCAGCATCGAGACGCAGAGGGTGAACAGGAAGAGGAAGCGCCCGGGGGCGCGCAGCACGGAGAAGCCGGGCAACCCGGCCAGCAAGCGGTGGATTCCGCCGGGCGAGTACTCGCCGAGGGCCACGGCGAGCGAGAAGAGGCCGAGGCCGAGGAAGAAGACCACCAGCCGGTTGCGGCCCAGGACGACGCCGACCACGGCGAGCAGCAGCGGGGCGATGCCGACGTAGGCGAACACCTCCCAGCGCGACCACAGCCCCCAGTACTGCCCGTTGACGACGAAGAAGTCCGGCAGCACGAGGGAGAGCAGCTGCACCGGCGGCAGCGAGTACTGGGAGGCGAAGGCGTAGTCCACGCCCTCGCCGCGGAAGGAGAAGGTGCCCAGCTCGTAGAGGGGCAGCAGCTGCACCGCCGCCAGGGCGCAGCCGGTGATCCCGGCCACGGCCACGATCGAGGCGGCCACGCCCAGACGCTGCACCGCCACCGCCGCCTCGCCGAGGGCGCGCCCGCCGGACCGGCGCAGGCGCCGCTCTCCGGCCCGGTCGTCGCCGGCGGCGCCGTACGGCCCGGTCATCACCCGGAAGCCGACGAAGGCGGTGAAGGCCAGGGCGGACATCAGCAGCACCTGGACGTGGACGATCAAGCCCTGCATCCCGAAGGCCACCCCGGCCAGGATGGCGAAGGCCCACCGCCGGCGCCCGGGGGCGCGCACGGCCAGCTCGCCGAAGGCCAGGGCCAGGGGGAGCCAGATGGCGGAGGTGGAGATGTTGGTGTGGTGCATCTGGGCGAAGGCGAAGCCGCCGAACGCGAAGCAGAGGGCGCCGACGACCGCCCCGAAGCGTCCCAGCCCGATGCAGCGGCAGAACAGGTACGTGAAGACGGCGGCCTGGAAGAAGCGCACCGGGCGCATCCAGATGAAGGCCGTCTCGATCGGCAGGACGAGCAGCGACAGGAGGTGCAGGGGGTAGAGCGTCCCCGCCTCGCCGTCGGCGAAGATGGGGTAGCCGCCGAACAGCTGCGTCGACCAGAGCGGCAGCTGCCCCCCCTTGATCGCCTCGCCCAGGCGCACGAAGAGGGGGTAGTAGAAGATGCGGGTGTCGTTCTCCGTCGCCACCAGCCCGCCGGCGACGGTCGGCCAGAACGCCACCAGGGTGACCGCCGCCAGCAGCATCACCGCCCCGGCGTCGCGCAGCAGCGCCGAGCGCCAGACCGCGCCCAGGCGCGTCCCCAGGGAGCGCCCGCCGCCCGGCCAGGTCCAGGTGACCGCCGGTTGGGGCTTGGCCAGCGACGGCGCGGCCACTAGTCCGGCCTCCGGGCGACGACGAAGGCGGAGAGTCCGACGGGCAGGTCGGCCCGCGCCAGCCAGGCCGCTTCCAGGCCCAGCACGGCGCCGAAGACGGCGTTCAAGGGCGCCGGCAGGGGGCGCACGTCCGACTGCGGCGCGGCCCCGCCGGCGCTCCCTGCGGCGCCTTCCTCCGGCCCGCCGCGGCGCGCCAGGCGGGCCGCCGCCATCAGCGGCAGCAGGACGCTGTTGGCGTAGCTCGCCCGGTCGACCGCGAGCCCGGCCCGCGCCGCCTTGGCGCGCAGCTCGGCCGTGGTGTAGCGCTGGCGGGTGTGCACGGCCACGTCGTGGGCGCTGTGCAGCCGCTCGATCGCCGGCACGCGCACGAACAGGCTGCCCCCGGGGCGCAGCACGCGGCGCATCTCCGCCAGGGCGTCGACGTCGTCCGCCACCCCCAGGTGGTAGATGACGTCGAAGCTGGTCACCAGGTGGAAGCTGGCGTCGGGGAAGGGCAGCCGGGTGACGGAGGCGCGGGAGACGGTGCGCAGCCCGCGCTCGCGGCAGAAGTCCGCGGCCAGGGGGGAGAGGTCGATCCCGTAGACCCGCCCGAAGCGGGAGAGCCAGCGCAGGTTCCCGCCGGTGCCGCAGCCGGCGTCGAGGATGAGGCGCTCGTTCCCGGATGCGTCCAGCCGGCCGTCGAGCGCCGCCGCCGTGATCCGCCGCATCCCGGTGTACCACCAGAGGCTATCCTCGACGCGGTACATCGCCTCGTATTCGGCCGGATTCATCGCTCGCCCCGCCCGCCGCCCTCACCCGGTGAAGAAGTCGCGGACGGCCGCCGCCACCCGCCTCGCGTCCGCCTCCGGCAGCTCCGGGTACAGCGGCAGGGAGAGGATCTCCCGGGCCGCCCGCTCCGTCTCCGGCAGCGTCCCCGCGTCGTAGCCGAGGTCGAGGTAGGCCGGCTGGCGGTGCACCGGTTCCGGGTAGTGGATCGCCGTCCCGATCTCTCGCCGGCGCAGGAACGCCTGGAGCGCGTCGCGCCGCGTGGCCCCCGCCTCGTTCCACGGGCCGTCCGCCGCGGCGACGCGGACGACGTAGAGGTGGTAGACGTGGCGCCCCCAGGCCATCTCCAGGGGCAGAGTCAGGGGCTCGAGGCCGGCCAGGGCCGCGCCGTAGACGTCCGCCAGGCGCCGCCGGCGCTCGTTGCCCGCCTCCAGGTGGCGCAGCTTGACCCGCAGGATGGCCGCCTGGATCTCGTCCAGGCGGGAGTTCGTCCCCCGCACCCGGCTGACGTAGCGCCGGGCGGGCGTCCAGCCGTACTCCCGGATCTCGCGCACCCGCTCGGCCAGCGCCGGGTCGTCCGTCACCACCGCCCCGCCGTCCCCGTAGGCGCCGACGTTCTTGGTCGGGTAGAAGCTGAAGGCGGCGATCTGCCCCATGGTGCCGCAGAGCCGGCCCTCGTAGCGCGCCCCGTGCGCCTGGGCGCAGTCTTCGAGCACGGCCAGGCCGCGGGTGCGGGCGAACTCCAGGATGGGCCCCATCGGCGCCGGGTGACCGTAGAGGTGCACCGGCACGACCGCGCGGGTCCGGGCGGTGACGGCCGCCTCGAGCCCCGCCGGGTCGAGCGTGAGCGTCTGGGGGTCGACGTCGACGAAGACCGGCCTGGCCCCGCTCTGCTCGATGGCGGCGGCCGTGGCCACGGCGGTATGGGCGACGGTGATCACCTCGTCGCCGGCCCCGACGCCGAGGGCCCACAGGGCCAGGTGGATGGCCGCCGTCCCCGAGCCGACGCCGACGGCGTGCCGCGCGCCGAGGTAGGTGGCGAACTCCTCCTCGAAGGCGGTCCCCTGCTTGCCCAGGATGAACCAGGAGTCTTCGAGCACCTGCCCGACGGCGGCGTCGATCTCCGCTTTCAGCTCGAGGTACTGCGGCCGGGTCAGGTTGAACGGGATGGCGTGGGGCGCGCTCACGCCCCGGCCCCCCGCCCCACCCGCAGGGCGTCGATCTGCTGGTCGGCGACGGCGTCGGCGTCCCAGTAGCGGTCGCGGTGGCGGCGGTAGAAGTCGATCGTCCGGCCCAGGCCGTCGGCCAGCCCGACCCGTGGCGCCCTGCCCAGCTCGCGCCGGTTCTTCTCGTAGGAGAGGTAGACCTTGCCGGGGTCGATCGCCCGGCGCTCGGCGGGGAGGGGGATCAGCTCGCTCTCCCCGCCGCCGGCGACCTCGATCAGCAGGTCGGCCAGGGCGACGAGGCTGATCGACTCGCCGCCCAGGTTGTAGACCTCGCCGTCGGCCTGCGTCTCGGTCGCGGCCAGCAGCAGGGCGTCGACGCAGTCGTCGACGTAGGTGAAGTCCCGCACCTGGTGCCCCCCCATGATCTGCAGCGGGGCGCCGTCCACGATGCGCCGCACCCAGAAGTAGATGAAGGCGTAGCGCCCGTGGGTGTCCTTCATCATCTGGCGCGGGCCGTACGTGTTGGTCAGCCGCAGGCAGACGGTGCGCAGCCCGTGCACCGCGAAGTAGAGCCGGTGGTAGTGCTCGGCGGCGACGTTGGAGACGGCGTTGCAGTCGATCGGGGCCAGCGGGTGGGCCTCGTCCACCGGGAGGTAGCGGGCCGGCCCGTAGACCGTGCGCGTGCTGGCGTAGACCACCTTGGCCTGCGGGTTGTGCCGCCGGCAGGCTTCGAGCACGGTCAGCGGCCCCTCGGTGTTGATCCGCAGGTCGGTCTGCGGGTCCTCCATGCTCTCCAGATGGCCGATCTGACCGGCCAGGTTGAAGATGTAGTCCTGCCCGCGCACGAGCACCTGCATGGCGTGCGGGTCGCGCACGTCGGTGATGGTGCACGCCACCCGGTCGCGGATGTCGGCGATGTTGAACAGGTTGCCGCCGTAGGCCGGGATGAGCGAGTCGGCGAGGGTGACCTGGGCGCCCAGCGCCACCAGGCGGTGCGCCAGGTTGCTACCGATGAACCCGAACCCGCCGGTGATCAGGCAGCGCCTTCCCCCGAAGCCGCGCGCGGGACTGACCATCTCACTCGCTTAACGCGCCGCCGGCACGACCGGCCGGACCGTCGCCCGCCCGGCTGTGGCCGGGCGGGGCGCGCCGAGGGGCAGCGGCTCGGGCAACGGGTCGGGCGTACCGGCCCCGCCCTGGATGCGCAGCCACCACCACAGCTTGCCCAGGCTGACCAGCACCTTGATCAGGTTGCCCGGCCGGAAGAACTGGGAGACGCCGTAGGCCCGGTGGTAGTGGCTCACCGGCACCTCGACGGTGCGGAACCCGGCGAGCTGCACCTTGGTCATCAGCTCGAGGGCGATGACCCCGCTGTTCTGGGTCAGCACGACCCGGTCGAAGACGTGGCGCTTGATCAGCCGGAAGTCGCAGTCGATGTCGTGCACCTGGAAGGCGAAGACGAAGCGCATCGAGTGGTGGTAGGCCCAGGAGATGAAGCGCCGGTGCAGGGGGTCGTTGCGGGTGAGCTTGTTGCCCATCACCACGTCCACCTGGCGTCCGGCCGCCTCCTCGCGCTCCAGCGCAACGTAGAGCGCGCGCAGCTCGCGCGTGTCGTACTGTCCGTCCCCGTCCGTGTAGAACACCAGGGGGTAGCGCGCCGCGGCGAAGCCCGCCCGCAGCGCCCCGCCGTAGCCCAGGGGCTGTCCGAAGCGGATGATCCGCACCCGGCCCCGGTCCTGGGGGTCGACGCCCCGCTCGCCGTAGAGGCGCTCCAGCTCGTCCAGCACGTCCCAGGCGTAGTCCGTGCTGCCGTTCTCGATCACCAGCACCTCGTACTCCACGCCCAGCTCGCGCAGGATGACCAGGGCCTCCATCACCATGGAGGCGATCGTCCCGGCGTCGTTGAAGCAGGGGAAGAAGGCCGAGATCTGGCGGGGCGACGGCGACGGCGTCGGCGCTGACACGGCGCGCATTATAGCCCCTCCGGGGCCGGAATGTAACCGGTTTGAAACTGAGGTTACGGCCAGGTTAAGGTGCGGGGCTCCGGGTCCGGCCGGCCGCGGCCGGCCCGGTCAGGCGCCGGCCGTCGCCTCGGCGATGGCCTCGGCGAGCAGATCGCAGCCGGCCATCGCCTCCTCCTCGGTGATCACCAGCGGCGGGGCGAGGCGCAGCACGTTGCCGTAGAAGCCGATGGGGGCGATCAGCAGCAGACCCTTCTGGTAGGCGGCCTCGATGATCCGCCGGGTGAGGTCGGCGTCCGGCTGCTTCGACTCTTTGGAGACGACGAGCTCGATGCCGAACACCAGGCCCAGCCCGCGCACGTCCCCGATGCACTCGAAGCGCGTCTCCATCTCCCGCAGGCGGGTCATCATCAGGTCGCCGATGCGGGCCGCGTTGTCGGACAGCCCTTCCTCGATGATGACGTCGATGTTCTCCAGGGCCACCCGCGAGCAGAGGGCGTTCCCGCCGTGGGTCGAGCCGAGCGAGCCGGGGGTCAGGGCGTCCATGATCCGCTCCTCGCCGACGATGGCGGAGAGGGGGACGGAGGAGGAGATGCCCTTGCCCAGGCAGAGCAGGTCCGGGGTGATCCCGTAGTGCTCGAAGCCGAACAGCTTGCCGGTGCGCCCGAAGGAGGCCTGCACCTCGTCGATGATCAGCAGGATGTCCCGCTTGCGGCACCAGGCCTCCAGCTTGGGGAACCAGCCCTCGGGGGCCATGATCGAGCCGGAGCCGCCCTGGTAGGTCTCGACGATCACGGCGGCGACGTTGTCCTCCGTCTCCGTCTCCACCAGCCAGTCCAGGTACTCCGTGCCGTGCAGCCGGCAGTTGTCCGGGGTCTGGCCGAAGGGGCAGCGGTAGCAGTAAGGGAAGGGGGCGAAGACCACCCCGGGGAGGAACGGGCCGAAGCCCTTCGTCCCGGCCGAGGAGCGCTTGCCGCCGATGGACATGGCCCCGAACGTGCGCCCGTGGAAGGCCCCGTGGAAGGCGATGATCTCGTAGCGCCCGGTGTACTTGCGGGCCAGCTTGATCGCCGCCTCGGTCGTCTCCGCCCCGGTGGTCAGGATGACCGCCTTGGTCAGGTTCGGCGGCGTGATCTCCACCAGGCGCTGCGCGAGCCGGGGGCGCCACTCGTTGACGAAGTCGTAGGTGTTCACCACCCGGTCGGCCTGCTCCCGCAGCGCCGCCACCAGCCGGGGGTGGGAGTGGCCGGCATTGACCACGAGCACGCCGGAGGTGAAGTCCAGGAAGACGTTGCCGTCGACGTCCTCCAGCCAGACCCGCTCGCCCCGGGCCCAGACCATCGGCACCTGGTCGGACATCGAGCGCGGCTCGTACTGCTGGGAGATGGTTAGCAGGCGCTGGGCCTCCGGGCCGGGGAGCGCGGTGACGATGCGCGGCCCGGTGAGCGCGGACGATACAGCCATAGACCTCGGCCTCCTCACACGTGAGGCATTATAAGAGGGCCCCGCCTCTCAGCGGGGCCGCGTCCGGGGTGGCCCCGGCGACGCCCGCGGCCCCGGTCTCCCTCCCTGCCCTCCTTAAGATAGACG
>DATLLM010000162.1:0-2148 GCA_035537855.1 Chloroflexota bacterium
GGACGACGCCGGCGGCGACGAAGGCGGACAGGCTGACCACCCACAGGGCCGTCGTCAGGCCCTGGGCCCCGCCGCTCGCGCCGAGGAGCCAGGAGTGCGCGGCGCCCCGCCGGTGACGTGCCAGTGGACGAACCGGGCGACGGCGACGACCTCGTTGAGCCGGCCGGCGACCGACGCGGCCTCGTTACCGTCGATCGCCACCGTGCGCCACGCGTCCCACCCGTCCATGGTCTGCCTCGACCTCCTGCGTTCGGACCGAGGCCGGCGCGCCCCGCGGGCGCGGTCCGGGCGCGCCAGCCCCCTGGCTGCGATGATGGACCCGCTGGCGGGCATCCGGCTCCGGGAGAATCCCGGATTCCGCACCGACGCCTCCGAGACAGATGCGGCCGGACGCGACGCAGAGGCAGGGTCTTCCCCGATAGGGCGCCGGCACGGCGGATACTCGGGGTGGAGGAGGCCACCGGCGAACACGAGGCCGGCGGAACGAGGCCACACCGGGACACCGCCGCATAGGCGCCGTCCGTCCGCGGCAGCTGGCGCTGCCGGGCCGTTCCGCCGGGCGAGTCGTCGCCCCTGCTGCCCGTGGCGGAGACGCCGGTACGCGCCGCCGTGCCGCCTCGAAGCATCAGACTCATCGCATGCTCGGGCGTGCGCAATCGTATCGTTTGCCAAGTAGACACCTGCTCCCCCGCGGCGGGGGATGTGTGGAACCTCCACCCTGGGACAATGGGGGCGAGCCCGCTCTCCCGGTGAAGCGCTCCCCTCCCTCACCGGGCGCACTCGGAGCGTGCCGTCCGCGGCCTCCTGGGCGGGCAAAGAGCTCTGGTCAATCGTCAAGAATCAGTTCGTAATTGTCGCGTTACGTTGCCCTCGCCGGTACCAGCAGAGGAGACCGAGATGGCTGACGAGACTCCCGAGTCGAGCACCGATACCCCCGTCCTGGACGTGCTGGCGGCGATGACCGCCGCGTCGCTGGAGGGGACGACGCTGGACCCCCAGACGCTGCTGCCGGTGCCCCTGGCGGCGCTGGTGGCGCTCGACGTCCCGCCCCTGTCCTACGACCTCAACCTGCGGGTGGCCGGGGAGCGGGGGGTCAGCACCGAGCAGGTCGAGGCCGTCCTGGCGGCGGTCGCCCCCGTCGTGGGCGCCCCCCGCGTCGTCGCGGCGGCGGGCAACATCCTGCGGGCGGTGGCAATCGAGATCGCCGTGGCCGAGGCGGGGGTGGCCGCTCAGGCGGAGGACGGCGCCGGCCGGGCGGAGTGAGCCCGGTCGGACCGACCCGGGCCGGACCGACCGGACGCCGCCACCGAGCGCGGTCTCGGACCCCGGGTGGGGCCAGGCGGGCTGCCCGCGTCGGACGGCGGCGAAGGATGAGCGCCCCCCCGCCGCGCCCGTTCCGTCCTCCACGGCCCCGCCGCGCGGCCCCGTTCGTCGCTCGCTCCGATCGGTGTGTGCCGTGCGCGCCCGGTTAGTCGCCGGTGGATCGGAGGGCCGCCGGCGCCCGCGGGTGCTGCGGGTCGCGGCGCCGGCGGCCGGGCGCCGGGCGCCGCGCAACGCGGCCGCCGTCCTCGCCGGCGGCTTCGGCGTGCTCATCCTCGCCGGCACCGCGATGCTGGCCCTCCCGATCGCCAGCATCGACGGGCGGTGGACGCCGCTCGGCGACGCCCTCTTCACCGCCACCTCCGCCGCGTGCGTCACCGGCCTGGTGGTGCTCGACACGGGCACCTACTGGAGCACCTTCGGGCAGGCGGTGCTCCTGCTCCTGATGCAGCTCGGCGGCCTGGGCTTCATGACCGGCTCCACCGTCGCGCTCTTCCTGCTGCGCCGCCAGGTGACGCTGCGCGACCGCCTCGTGCTCCAGGAGGAGGTCGGGTCCGGCCTGGGGTCGGCCCTGGGGCTGGCGCGCCGCGTCGTCGCCTTCACCTTGGCGGCCGAAGCGCTCGGCGCGGCCGTCCTCACGGTGCGGTTCCTGCGGGAGTGGCCCCTCCCCAAGGCGCTGTGGTGGGGGGTGTTCCACGCCGTCGCGGCGTTCAACAACGCCGGCTTCGACCTCGTCGGGAACTTCCGCAGCTTCACCCCCTACGCGACCGACGCCACGGTGCTGCTGCCGCTGTGCGGCCTGGTCGTGCTGGGGGGCCTCTCCTACGC
>DATLLM010000163.1:0-10282 GCA_035537855.1 Chloroflexota bacterium
GTGGTGCGGGAGACGGGACTCTCCATCGACCTCCTCCTCCTCCTCCGCGGGACGGACGGCGGCGGCGGCGCGCCGCCGCCGTGGGCGCGGCCATTATAGTTGCGGGCATGCCGCTCGCGGACGCGTACGACGGGATCATCATCGGCGCCGGCCACAACGGCCTGATCGTGCAGGCCTACCTGGCCCGGGCGGGACTGAGCACCCTGACGATCGAGCGCTCGCTGCACGCCGGCGGCGGCCTCTACACCGTCGAGGACAACGCCCACCCGGGCTTCTACCACAACGTCCACGCCGTCTTCCTGCGGGCGGTCACGGCCATGCCCTGGTACCGCGACCTCGACCTGGAGGGCACCGGGCTGCGCCTGGTGGAGCCGGAGGTCAACCTGGCGCTGCACGGCGAGGACGGGCGCTGCTTCGTCATGCACCGCGAGGCCGAGCGCACGGCGCAGTCCCTCGCCCGCTTCTCCCGGCGCGACGCGGACACCTTCCTGCGCCTGCGCGACCGCTACGCCCCGGTGGTGGAGGCGGTGATCGGCCCGGATCAGGCGGCGCCGCCGCTGCCGGAGGCGGAGAAGCGGGCGCTGCTGGAGCGCAGCGAGCCGGGGCGGCGCTACCTCGAGGCGGCGGCGCTGAGCCCCTGGGAGTTCCTGCGCCGGCACTTCGAGAGTCCCCAGGTGCAGAGCCTCCTGCTGGCCATCTGCGTGCTGCGCGAGGTGGACGTGCGCGTACCGGGGATGGGCTTCGTCCCGGCCCAGTTGATCGGGGCCAGCCGCAAGGCGCAGCTGGCGGTCGGGGGCTCGCGCGAGCTGGCCCGGGCGATCGAGCGCCGGGTCTACGGCGCCGGCGGGGACATCCTGCTCAACCGGACGCCGCGGCGGATCGTGGTCGAGGGGGGCGTCGCCCGGGGGGTTGAGCTGGAGGACGGCGGCTTCGTCGCGGCGCGGCGCTTCGTCGCCAGCAGCCTGAACCCCCAGCAGACGTTCCTCGACCTGGTGGGCGCCGGGCACCTGCCGGACGGCCTGGGGGCGCGGATCGAGCGCTACCGCTACGGGATCGTCGGCCCCCTGTTCGGCGTCCACCTGGCGCTCGACGAGGCGCCGGACTACCGCGCCGCCGCGTTCGATCCGGACGCGGCCCGGGCCTTCATGAGCGTGCTCGGACTCGACCGGCCGGAGCAGATCCTCGACCTGCACGCGCGGCTGAGCGCCGGCGACCTGCCGTCGAAGATCTGGATGAACAGCGCGACGCCCACCGTCCACGACCCGAGCCAGGCCCCGCCGGGGAAGCACACCGCGTTCGTCTGGCAGAAAGTGCCGTACGCCCTGCGGCACGGGGGCGGCCCGGCCTGGGACCGGCTCAAGGCGCAGCACCTGGAGGCGGTGCTCGCCCGCTGGCGGGAGTACGCCCCCAACCTGACCGACGCGGCCATCGTCAATCGCTTCGCCTTCGCCCCCTACGACACCGAGCGGCACCTCCCCAACATGGCCGGCGGCGACCTCAACGTTGGCTGGTTCGACGCCGCGCAGATCGGCTCCGGGCGGCCCCTGCCCGAGCTGTCCGGCTACCGCACCCCCGTCGAGCGCCTCTACCTCTGCGGCGCCTGCACCCATCCCGGCGGCAACATCACCGGCCTGCCCGGCTACAACGCCGCCGGCACCATCGCCGCCGATCTGGGGGTGCGGTGGTGGCAACCGCCCGATCCGCGGGCCCGGTGGGCGGCGCTGGTCTGAGCGCCGGCCGCCGGCGCGTCTCCACGCCGCCTCCACCAGGCCGCGACCTCCCGGACGGGGCGCGGCGACGGCCCGCGGCTACGCTCTGTCGCAGCCTATGACGTATGTCCACGTCGACGCCGACGGCCGCGTCCACTACCTGCACGGCAAGACCATCGACTACCCCGGGGGGCGCCGCGCGCCGATCTACTGGTTCTCCCGCCGGACCCTCCCGGGCCTGACGCTGGAGGCCCTACCGCCCGGCTACCGGGTGGCGGAGAGCCCCATCACGCGGCGCCCCTACCTGCGCAAGACGTAGCCCGGCGGCGCCGCACCGCCGGGTGCACCCTGGCCGGCGGCCGGCTGGCACGCGGTTTGCGTACGTCCGCCCGGTGAAGGGGGCGTGCGATGGACGACGGGCGGAACGACCTCAAGGCGCGGCAGGTGGCCCTCTACCGGGAGGTGGCCGGGCTCGTCCGCGACCGCGGGGCGGAGGAGTGGATGACGCCGACGCAGGCGGTGGCCTGCGGGTTGCTCAGCCCGAAAGAGCTCGATCTGCTGACGCGCCTCTACGGCGTGCGCATCTGGCCCGGCGAGCGCGTCACGCTGCGCGGCGACCCGGTCTCCTGAATCGCCCAGCCGTGGCATAGTTGGGCCCGCCGGATGAGAGGGGCGCGTGGGGCGTGAGGGACGAGCAGGCGGGTGCGGCGGGCGCGGGCCGGGTGCGCGTCGGTGCGGTGCAGCTGCTGGCCGACGGGGACGACATCCCGGGGAACGTCGAGCGGGCCCTGGCGTACTGCGACCGGGCGGCGCGGCGGGGGGTGCAGCTGCTGTGCTTCCCGGAGTGCGCGACCACG
Source organism: Chloroflexota bacterium (assembly GCA_035537855.1). Taxonomy (GTDB): domain Bacteria; phylum Chloroflexota; class UBA11872; order UBA12225; family UBA12225; genus DATLLM01. Next base: position 2,567 of record DATLLM010000163.1, read on the forward strand.
GGGTTCGACTGGCTGGCCGAGCCCGCCGGCGTGGCCCGCATCGCCCGCGACGCGGCCCAGCCGGTGCCCGGGCCGCTGGTCGAGCGGTTCGCGGCCAAGGCCCGGGAGACGGGGATGTACATCGTCGCCGGTACGGTGGAGCGGCCGCCCGGATCGACGGCGCTGCACAACACCGCCTTCCTCGTCGGACCGCAGGAGGGCTTCATCGGCCGGCACCGCAAGGTGCTCGCCGAGCCGGTCTTCGTCCCGGGGGCCGAAGCGACCGTCTTCCCCACCCGCTTCGGCCCGGTCGGCGTCTTCATCTGCGCGGACATGCGCTCCCCCGAGCTGGCCCGGCTGCTGGCCTTGAAGGGGGCGGTGCTGCTCTTGCAGCCGACCAACTACTTCCACCGCGACGCCCGCGACGGGCAGGACGCCCGCCGGCGCTACCTGGGCAAGCGCGCCTCACAGCGGGCGCGGGCGATGGACAACGGGCTGCCGCTGGTGATCGCCAACGGCGGGCGGCGGGAGTACGTGAACGACAGCCGCATCGTGCTGCCCAACGCGCAGGGGCCGGAGACGACGCTCGCCCGGGCGACGCGGCGCGAGCAGCTGCTGGTGGCCGACGTGCCGCTCGAGCGGGGGGCGAACCGCGCCACCGGCGCCGCCCGGCGGGCGCCGTGGCTCTTCCGGGAGCTGGCCGCGGAGATGCTCAAGGCCGCCGGGGGGGCGGACTGAGGGCACGGTCGTGGGCGAAGAAGCGCCGCCAGAGGCGGGCCAGGGTCTCCAGCTCGGCCGGCTCGTAGAGGGCCAGGAAGTGGGCCCGCGCGACCTCCGCCTCGGTCTCCTGGGCGGCGCCGAAGCGCTCCCACCCGGCGCCGGTCAGTCGGGCGTAGGCGCCGCGCCGGTCCTCCGGGGCGACGCTGCGAGCGACCAGCCCGGCCCGCACCAGGCGCTCGACGAGCCGGCTCATGCCGCTGAGCGTGAGCATGCTCTTCGCCGAGAGCTCAGAGAGACGGCGCCCGGACCGGGCGCCGGTCTGGGGCGCGTGGGAGAGCAGGAAGAGCACCTCGAACTCGGCGTGGGAGAGGCCGTGGCGGTCGCGCAGGGCGGCGTCGAGGCGGCGCCGCAGGCGCCCCTGGACGACGACCAACCCGCCCCAGGCGTCGCGCTCCACCGGGGTGAAAGCGTCCTCCACCGCCGGGGCGCCCCCGCCGCCGGCCCCGCCGGACGGCGCCCCGTCAGCCCCGCCTGCGACCTGCCCCACCGTTGACCGCCTTCACGCCGCGCCCTTGCGCCGGCCCCTATACTCAAGGCTGACCAATGCTTGCGCAAGCAAGTATACCAGCGGGAGAGGAGCGAGAGCAGAAGTGGGGGGGATGCGTCGCCTGGCGGTCTTCCTCGCACCGTACCGCGTCGCGGCGGTGCTGGCCCCGCTGCTGATGGTGCTCGAGGTGGCGATGGACCTGCTCCAGCCGCGGCTGGTGCAGCGGATCGTCGACGCCGGGATCATCCCCGGGGACCTGGCCGTGGTACTCCAGACGGGGGCCGTGATGGTGGGCACGACCCTGGTCGGGCTGCTCGGCGGGATGGGCTGCGCCTACTACGCCGTGCTCGCCGCCCAGGGCTTCGGCGCCGACCTGCGGGCGGCCCTGTTCCGCAAGGTGCAGTCGCTCTCCTTCGGGAACCTGGACGAGCTGGAGACGGGGGCCCTGATCACGCGCCTGACCAACGACGCCGGGCAGGTGATCGAGCTGGTGATGATGCTGCTGCGGGTGATGGTGCGGGTGCCCCTGCTGCTGGTGGGGAGCGTGATCATGGCCACCCTGACCAGCCCCCAGCTCGCCGTGCTCTACCTCGTGCTGATCCCGGCGGTGCTGGTCGAGGTGGTCTGGATCGTGGGCCGCACCTTCCCCATGTTCGGCGAGGTGCAGCGCCGCCTGGACGCCCTCAACACGGTGATGCAGGAGAACCTGGCCGGAGCGCGGGTGGTCAAGGCCTTCGCCCGCGCCGCCCACGAGACGCGGCGCTTCGGCGGGGCGAACGACCGGCTGACCGAGCAGAACCTGACCGCCGTGCGCCTGGGGGCGCTGACCATGCCCTTCATGCTGCTCGTGCTCAACGGGGGCACGGTGGCGGCGCTCTGGCTCGGCGGGCTGCAGGTGCAGGCCGGCAACCTGCAGGTGGGGCAGGTGATCGCGTTCCTGAACTACCTGATGCAGTCCCTGATGTCGCTGGTCGGGGCGAGCATGCTGGTGGTGCGCTTCTCCCGAGCGGGGGCCTCAGCCGAGCGCATCGAGGGGGTGCTGGCGAGCGAGCCGCGGCTCCCGGTGCGGGCGGACGCCGCGACCGAGTTCGCCCCCCGAGGGCGGCTGGCTTTCGAGGACGTCAGCTTCAGCTACGACGGCGCCGGTGCCGATCCGGTGCTGCAGGGGATCAGCTTCGTCGTCGAGCCGGGGGAGACGGTGGCCGTGCTGGGGGCCACCGGCTCGGGCAAGACCAGCCTGCTGCACCTGATTCCCCGCTTCTACGACGTCACCGCCGGACGGGTGACCCTGGACGGGGTGGACGTGCGGGACGTGGACGAGGCGGCGCTGCGCGGGCGGGTGGGCGTCGCCTTGCAGGAGGCGGTGCTGTTCAGCGGGACGGTGCGGGAGAACATCCGCTACGGCCGGCCGGAGGCGACGGACGAGGAGGTCGAGGCGGCCGCCCGGGCGGCGCAGGCCCACGACTTCGTCGCCGGCCTGCCCGACGGCTACGACTCGGTCGTCGGGCAGCGGGGGGTCAACCTGTCCGGCGGGCAGAAGCAGCGCCTGGCCATCGCCCGGGCCCTGCTGGTGCGCCCGGCGGTGCTGCTGCTGGACGACAGCACGAGCGCGGTGGACGTGGCCACGGAGGCCCGGATCCAGGCGGCGCTGGCCGAGCTGGCGGCGCGCGACGGGGCGCAGACGCGGCTGATCGTCGCCCAGCGGATCAGCACCGTCCTCGCCGCCGACCGCATCCTGGTGCTCGAGGACGGGCGGGTGGCCGCCGCCGGGACGCACGCCGAGCTGCTCGAATCGAGTCCCATCTACCGCGAGATCTACGAATCGCAGACCGAAGACGGAGCGCTGAGTCATGGCCCGGTCGCCGGCGCAGTCTAGGCCCGCCGGCGGCCCCGAGCCGGCGACGCCGCCGCTGCCGCTGCCCTTCTTCGGCCGGGGCGGTCCCGGCGGCCCGGGCGGCGGGGCGCAGATGGGGCTGCCCAAGGTGCGGGCCAGGGACACCCGGGGCACGGTGTGGCGCCTGTGGGGGTATCTCCAGCACCAGCGCTGGGCGCTGCTCCTGACCGTCGCCCTGGTGGTGGCCACGACCGCCGTCGGGCTGCTGGGGCCGTACCTGCTCGGGGTAGCGATCGACCGCTACATCATCCCCGGCGACCTGCCCGGGCTGGCCCGCCTGCTGGCGGTGATGCTCGCCGTCTACGTCGTCGGGGCGGGGCTGACCTGGCTGCAGAGCTACGTCATGGCCGGGGTGGCCCAGCGCACGGTGCAGGAGATCCGCAGCGACCTGTTCGCCAAGCTGCAGTCCCTGCCCCTGCGGCACTTCGACACCCGCCCCCACGGCGACACGATGAGCCGCCTGACCAACGACGTCGAGAACATCAACCTCGTCCTGAGCGACGGGGTGACGCAGCTGATCGCCGGGGTGCTCAGCCTGGTGGGGGTCGCCGCGGTCATGCTGGGGCTCAACTGGCGGCTGGCCCTGGTCAGCGCCGGGTCGACGATCCTGCTGACCGTCACCCTCAACCGCTGGGTGGTGCGCCACACCCGGGAGGGGTTCCGCGAGCAGCAGGCGGCGCTCGGCGCGCTGAACGGGCTGGTTGAGGAGACGCTCACCGGGCAGCGGGTGGTCAAAGCCTTCCGGCGCGAGGGGACGGTCATCGCCCGGTTCGAGTCGACCAACCAGCAGGTGCGCCGGGCGGCGACGCGGGCCCAGATCTACTCCGGCTTCGTCGGGCCGCTGATGAACTGCGTCAACAACCTCTCGGTGGCCATCGTCGCCGGGGTCGGCGGCTGGATGGCCCTGCAGGGCCTGGCCAGCGTCGGCACCATCGCCACCTTCCTCGGCTACACCCAGCAGTTCGGGCGCCCCCTGAACAGCATCGCCAACCTGTACAACACCATCCAGGCGGCGGTCGCCGGGGCGGAGCGGATCTTCGAGACGCTCGACGAGCCGGTCGAGGAGGACGCGCCGCGGGCGCAGCCCCTGGCGCGCATCGCCGGCGAGGTGCGCTTCGAGGACGTGAGCTTCGGCTACGAGCCGGGCGTGCCGGTGCTGCGGGACGTCAGCCTGGAGGCCCACCCGGGCCAGGTGGTGGCCCTGGTCGGGCCGACGGGAGCGGGCAAGACGACGATCGTCAACCTGCTGACCCGCTTCTACGAGGTCGACTCCGGGCGCATCCTGATCGACGGCCGGGACATCCGCGAGGTGAAGAAGGAGGACCTGCGCCGCCAGCTGGGGATCGTGCTGCAGGACACCTTCCTCTTCGCCGGGACGGTGGGGGACAACATCCGCTACGGCCGCCTGGACGCGACCGAGGACGAGGTGGCGGCGGCCGCCCGCCTGGCCAACGCCGACCAGTTCGTCCACCGCCTGCCCCAGGGGTACGCCACGCCCCTCTCGGAGCGGGGCAACAACCTCAGCCAGGGGCAGCGCCAGCTGCTGGCCATCGCCCGGGCCATCCTGGCCGACCCCCGCATCCTGATCCTGGACGAGGCCACCTCCAGCGTGGACACCCGCACCGAGCGCCAGATCCAGGAGGCGATGCGCCGCTTGATGGCCGGCCGGACGAGCTTCGTCATCGCCCACCGCCTGTCCACCATCCGCGACGCCGACCAGATTCTGGTGGTCAACGGGGGCCGGATCGTGGAGCGGGGGCGGCACGAGGACCTGCTCAGCCGGGGCGGGCACTACGGGCGCCTCTACGCCGGCCAGTTCCGGTCGCCGCCGGCGGACGCGCTTCTTACGGGCCGTTAACAACCCGCTGGCGGGCACTTAACAGCTGCCCGCCAGACTGTGCTGGACGGCGCCGGGACCGTCCGCGCGTGTTGGACGGGCCCGGCCGGGGGCAGCGCCGGAAGCGCCACGAGGTGATCCGGATTGCACTTCAGCGCCGTACGGGGCTCACCGTACGGGGCAGCCCGCCGGAGAAAGGATAGAGCCGACGTGCGCGCTCTGAAGCCCACCCAGTACGTGATGCTGCTGGTCGCCCTGGTGGCGACCACCGGGGCCGGCTACCTCGCCTACCAGCGCTTCGGCCCCAAACCGGCGGTGGCCGCCGTGGTGACGACGGTTCCGGTGACCCGGGGCAGCGTGGCCGCGACGGTGAACGCGACCGGAGCCGTGGCCAGCCCGGCCCAGACGCGCCTCACCTTCAAGAGCGGCGGGCGGGTGACGGAGATGCTGGTGCAGGTGGGCGACCAGGTGCAGGCGGGGCAACCGCTGGCCCGGATCGACCCCGCCGACCTCAAGGCCGCCCTCGACAACGCCCAGGCCAACTACAACTCGGCGGTGGCCAAGCTGGAGACGGCCAGAGCGGGCAGCCGGCCGGAGGACATCGCGGCCGCGCAGGCCCAGGTGCAGAGCGCGCAGCTGGCCCTGGCCCAGAAGCGGGCCGTGCCCGGCAGCCCGGACATGGCCGCGGCGCAGAGCCAGCTGGCCAGCGCCCAGATCGCCCTCCAGAAAGTGCAGAACCCGCTGGCGGCGGACGTCGCCGCCGCCCAGGCCCAGCTGGACGCGGCCAACGCCAAGCTGCAGGCCACGCTCAACCCCCGGGCCGAGGACATCGCCACGGCGCAGAGCCAGGTGAATACGGCCAGGGCCAAGCTGGAGCAGCTGCAGAACCCCCGGGCCGAGGACGTGCAGAGCGCCCAGGCGGCCGTGACCTCGGCCCAGGCCAAGCTCAACGCCGTGCTGCACCCCCGGGTGGAGGACATCACCCAGGCGCAGGTGGCCCTGGACACGGCGAAGACCAAGCTGGCCCAGCTCCAGGATCAGCCCCAGACGGCGACGCCCCAGGACCTGGCCAACGCCGAGCTGGCCATCAACAACGCCCAGGTGGCCTACGAGCGCGCCCTGGCGGACGCCGCCGCCAGCACCACCCCGAACGTGGGCAGCGCGGCCGCCCCGAACGGGACCTCGGCCGCCGCCCAGGCGAACGCGAGCAAGGTGAGCACGGACGCTTCGGTGACCCAGGCCCTGATCGGCCTCCAGCAGGCCCAGAACGACCTGCAGAAGCTCAAGGAGCAGGGGCCGTCCGCCTGGGACGTGCGCACGGCGCAGCAGGCGGTGGAGCAGGCCCAGGCCTCGCTCGACAAGGCGAAGAACCCCTCGGCGGACGACGTGGCCGGCGCTCAGGCCGCGCTCCAGCAGGCCCAGGCCACGCTGACTAAGACGCAGAACCCCGACCTCTACGACGTGCAGTCCGCCCGGGAGTCGGTCGCCCAGGCCGAGTCCAATCTGCAGAAGCTGACCACCCCGAGCGGCGCGGACGTGGCCGGGGCCCAGCAGGCGGTCGTCGCCGCCCAGACCGCCCTGGACAAGCTGACCACCCCGAGCGACTACGACGTGCAGTCCGCCCAGGAGGGCGTGCGGCAGGCCCAGGCGGGCATCGACAAGCTGCTGCAGACCAACGGGTTCGACGTGCAGACCGCCCAGGCCAGCCTGGCCTCGGCCCAGGCGAATCTGCAGAAGCTGCTGGCCGGCAGCACCGATCAGGACATCGCCACCGCGCAGGCCGCGGTCGACCAGGCGGCCGCCTCCCTGCGCCAGGCGCAGGCCAATCTCAACGACGCCACCCTGACCGCGCCCATCGCGGGCGTGGTCGTGGCCACCGGGGCGAACCCCGGCGAGAACACCAGCAGCGGCACCGCCAGCACCACCAGCACCTCCGCCTCGTCCAGCACGGACGCCGGGGCGGTGACGCTGGTCGACCCGCGCCAGCTGCGCGTCGACCTGGTGGTCGACGAGGCGGACATCGCCAAGGTGCAGCCCGGCCAGGACGCGAATCTGACGTTCGACGCGCTGCCCGGGAAGACCCTGGCCGGCAAGGTGAGCGTCATCTCGCCGACGGCGACGACGACCAACGGGGTGGTCACCTACCAGGTGCGGGTGGCGGTCGATCCGGACCAGGCCCAGGCCGCCGGGGTGCGCTCCGGGATGACGGCCACCGGGTCGATCGTGATCGCCCGCAAGGACGACGCCGTGCTCGTGCCCAACCGCAGCCTGCGCACGCAGGGCCAGGCGCGCACCGTGCAGGTGCTGGACGCCAACGGGCAGCCGGCCACCCGTCCGGTGCAGGTCGGGATCGCCGGCGACCAGGCGACGGAGATCGTCAGCGGGCTGCAGCCCGGCGACCGGGTGGTCACCACCCCGGCCACGACCACCCGCGCGGCCACCGGCGCGGCCGCCCCCGGGGGCGGCTTCGCCGGCCGGGCGCCGGCGCCGGCGCGCCCCTGAGCGCCGGCCTCCCTTGCGGTTCCGATTGCACGACTCAGCCGGTCAGCAGGAGAAACGACGATGGCAGCTATCTGGGCCAGGGGCCGCACACCGGCCGGGCCCGACGGTCAGGCGGGCGGCGGCGCGGGCGGCGGACGGCGACTCGAGGTCGTCCCCGCCGCCGCAACGGGCGGGACGACCGCGACCGGGGACGCCGCGGACACGATCATGAAGGTGGAGGGGCTGACCAAGACCTAC
>DATLLM010000164.1:0-3048 GCA_035537855.1 Chloroflexota bacterium
CCCCCGCAGGCCGCCGCGACGGGGCAGGCGGAGGCGGCGCCGGTGACGCTCGACTGGTGGAACGAGACGGACATGGACCAGCCGGCCGAGGAGGCGATCAAGGCCGACTGGGCCCAGCGCTTCCCGCGGATCACGCTGCAGCCGACGAAGGTGCCCTACGGCGACTACACCAAGAAGATCCTCACCGTCCTGGTGGCCGACACGGCGCCGGACGTGACCTACACGCACCAGGATTGGACGGCCACCTTCGCCCAGAAGAGAGTGGTCGCCCCGCTGGACGAGCTGGTCAAGCGCGACCGCACCCTGAAGCTGTCGGACTACTACCCGGCGGCGATCGACTTCCAGCGCTGGGGCGGCAAGCTCTACGGCCTGAGCTGGATCATGGAAGGCTCGACCCTGTTCTACAACCGCAACCTGATCGAGCAGGCCGGGCTGGAGGACCCCAACGCGCTGGACAAGCGCGGGCAGTGGACGCTCGAGCGCTTCCAGGACCACCTCAACCGCCTGGCCCGCCTGACCGTCAACCAGCAGCGGGTGTGGGGCTGGACGCAGGGCGTCACCGGCAAGATGTCCAGCTACCTCGACACCATCTGGGCGTTCGGCGCCGAGGCCCTCACCCCGGACGGGATGAAGCTGGCCCTGCAGTCCCCGCCCGCCGTCGAGGCCCTCACCTGGCTGGTGGCGAACTACCAGCAGCGCCTGACCACCGCCGGCGATCCGGACTCGCGCGGGGTGACCGTCGACACCGGGCGGATCGGCTTCGTGCGCGCCAACCGGCTGCACTTCACGCTCAACGACGGGGGCCGCTGGGGCAACGTCTACTTCCCGGTGGGGCGCAACGGCAAGCGGGCCCACCGGGCCGGCTGCTCCGGCCACGGCATCGTCGCCCAGAGCAAGAAAGAGGCGCCGGCCTGGGAGCTGGTCAAGCACCTCAGCCAGCAGGGCAACCGCATCGCCACGGCGCGCAGCTTCGCCGTCCCGCTGTGGCCGGCGGTGGCGGAGAGCAAGGAGTTCGCGGCCACGGTGCGGCCGTTCGAGGACGCGGCGACGTTCGCCCAGCTGGGCAAGACGATCAAGGTGATGGTGCCGCCGCCGGGGCTCGCCGCGGACAGCGGCATCGACGGCTGGCAGGGCTACACGGCCATCGCCGAGCAGATGAACCGCGTCCTGGCGGGCCAGGTGACGGTCAAGGACGCCATGGAGCAGGCGGCGAAGAACTGCGAGCAGATCGTCGCCGAGGCGATGCGCTAGGGTGACCGGGGTGGGGCGGGTGTGAGCGGCGTCGAAGGGCTGGCCGGCTGGTTCGACCTGCCGCGGGCGCACCGCCCGGGGCGGGCGGCGCTGGTCACGAGCCTCGAACCGGGGGAGACGGCGACGATCGCCGACGTGCAGGAGCCGGGCTGCTTCCGCCACCTGGTGTGCACGCCGACGCCCCCGCGCCTGCGCGAGCTGGTGCTCGAAGCGTGGTGGGACGACGCGCCGGCGCCGAGCGTCGAGTGCCCGCTGCCGGACTTCTTCGGCAGCGGGCACGGCGGGACGAACGCCTTCGCCGGCGACCTGCGCTCGCTGCTGCTGCGCATCGCGCCCCGCTACGGCTACAACAGCTACTTCCCCATGCCCTTCGCCCGCCGCGGCCTGCTGCGCCTGCGCAACGACGGCAGGGAGCGTAACAGCGTCCACGTGCAGGCGGACTTCCACCGCTACGCCGCGCCGGTGGAGACGCCGCTGCGCTTCAACGCCGCCTGGCGCCGGGCCTGCCCGGCCTACCGCCGCGCCGCCCCCCTGACGCTGCTGGAGACCACCGGCAGCGGCTACCTGGCCGGCCTGGTCTACCACGTCCGGAAGCTGGACAACGACGACCGCTGGACGCACGCCGGCGGCGACCACATCTTCATCGACGGACTGGACGGACCGGACGGACCGGACGGGCGCGCCGGGCCCCCGCACTACCTGCACGGCGACGGCGGCGAGGACTTCTACGGCGGGGGCTGGGGGTTGTACCCCAACGCCGGGCTCTTCGCCGGGGCGCACCACGCCCACCCCCTGCCGGGCATCAAGGACACCCGCCACTCCTGGGAGCAGCACGAGGACGGGCGGTACTCGATGTACCGCTGGTACGTGGACTTTCCGGTGGCGTTCGCGCGCAGCCTGCGGGTGGCCTTCGGCACGCTGGCCAACGAGATCAGCGCCACGGCGTACTGGTACCAGGCGGCGCCGCACCCGCCCCTGCCGCCGCTCCCGGCGCCGGAGGCCCGCGCGTACGGCGCGCCCCTGGCGCCGGACGCGGGCGAGCGCCCGCTGGCGCCGGAGCAGGAGTGGCCCCTGGCCGTGCTCGGCCCCTTCCCCGCCGGCGCAGCGCTCCCCTGGAATCCGGAGCAGGCGCCGGACCTGGGGGCCACCTACGAGACGGCCATCGGGGAGCCCTTCCAGGACGTGACCGGGCCGCCGTGGCCGGTGCGCTGGCAGGCCACCCGCACCCGCCACCGCTTCGTCGACTTCGAGGCCATCCACCGCGCCAAGCGCTACCTCACCCCCCTCGGCCTGTCCGACCGGCACGTGCTGCCGCCGGGGACGGGGACGTTCGTCCTGGTCACGCTGCGCAGCGCCGCGGCCGCCGGCGTGCGACTCGAGGTCGGCTTCGAGGACGAGCTGGTGCTGTGGCTCAACCGGCGCCGGGTGGGGGCGGCGTCCCGGCCGCGCCCGCTGGACTGGGGCACCGTCAGCCTGCCGCTCCGTCTGCGAGCGGGGGAGAACGAGCTCGTCCTGTGGCAGACCACGGAGCGGCGCGAGAACTGGACGGCCTGGGCGGCCTCGCTGCGGCTGCGCGGCCCGGACGGCCGGCCGCCGGCGGGGGTCGAGGTCGGCGCCGAGCGCCTGGCCGGGCTGCCGGAGACGCTCGAGCGCTGGCGCGAGCCGGGGCCAGACCGGTCGCGGGGGAGCTGGGCCGACGCGACGCGCGCCCCCGCCCCCGGCTTCCTCTGAGCGGGCCTCCCGGCGGCGACCGGCCGCGGCGGGGGGCGCGGCGGCCGGCGGGGGCTACGCCGGCGG
>DATLLM010000165.1:0-3167 GCA_035537855.1 Chloroflexota bacterium
CTCACGCCCATGTGGGCCGGCGACGTCGCCCCGGCCACCGCGGCCAAGAAAGCCGCCGACGCCGTCAACGACTTCCTTAAGGCGAACCCCCAGTAGGGTGGTCGCGCCGCCCGGCGGTGGGCACCGCGGACGTGTCGGGGACGAGCTGGGTCAGGCGCGGCGCCTTGGAGCTTGGGGCTGCGTGCAGGTCCGCGGACACCGGCCGCACCGACCGCGGCGTCGGTGACTCGTTCGCGTTCCGGCAGGGGTTCCGGGCGACCCGAACGGCCACCCGGTTCTCCGCACCAGCGCACGGGAGTGGGCCGAGGAAGGCGCGCGGTGCGCTGCCGGCCCAGGCTCGAGCACGCGCACACCCGGTCGGGTAGCCTCTACCGCGACGGGGGGCGGCCCCCGATCCCCGACCGCGAACCCCCGGCCGCGACAGGAGGGAACGAGTGAGCGCGCTCGCGCTGGGCGTCATGACCCGCCACGTGGGACGCCCGTCCATCGAGGAGGTCGCCGCCGCCGTCCGCGGGCACGGGCTCACCGCGGTGCAGCTCAGTCTCGACGCCCCCGACCCGGCGCTCTTGCCGGAGCGCCTGACCGAAGCCGAGGCCCGGCGCATCGCGGCGGCCTTCCGCGCCGCCGGCGTCCGCGTGGCGGCCGTCTCGGGCACCTTCAACGTGCTCGACCCGGAGCGCGCCCGGCTGCGCGCCAACATGACCCGCTTCGCCCACCTCTGCGAGGCCTGCGGCTGGCTGGAGACGCGGGTGGTCACGGCCTGCTCCGGCACCCGCGACCCCGACTCGATGTGGCGCCCGCACCCCGCCAATCAGCAGCCGGACGCCTGGGCGGAGCTGGTGGAGCGCACCGGCCGGCTCGTCGCGGCCGCCGAAGCGGCCGGGGTGGTGATGGCCTACGAGCCCGAGACGGCCAACGTCCTGGACACCACCGAGAAAGCCCAGCGCCTGCTGGAGACCATCGGCTCGCCCGCCCTCGGCATCACGTTCGACCCCGCGAACTTCTTCTACCCCCAAGACCTGCCCCGCATGGAGGAGGTCCTGACCGAGGGGTTCCGGCGGCTGGGCCCGCGCATCGCCCTGGCCCACGCCAAGGACGTGGTGCCCCCGCCGGATGGCGCCTCGCACTGCCGCTACGCCCCGGCCGGCCAGGGGCGGCTGGACTACGCCACGTACCTGCGCCTGCTCCAGGAGAGCGGCTACGACAACGGTCTGATCCTGCACAGCCTCTCGGAGCGGGAGATCCCCGGCTGCGTGGCGCACCTCCGCGCCCACGCCCCGGCACGCACGGCCCGGAGCGCGGGCGCGTAAGCGTCTGCGGGCCGCCCTGCGCCGGGCGCTCGAGGAGGGGAGGAGGGCGACGCGGCGCCGGGCTCCCGGTGCGTCGCCGCCGGCCCGCGGGACTACTCGGAGCGCCTCGTGGGGGCGATCAGCGTGTCGAGCGACGTCCAGCGCCTGCCGGCGCACGGGCACCGGGAGGTCATCGACCGGGTGGTCGCGGCCGCGCGCGCGGTCTCCGAGCGCCTCGGCTACACGGGCCGGAGCGGCGGCGACGTCCAGCCCTTGACCCCGGACGAGCTCGACCGCCTCGCGGACGCCGGTACCGGCCGCACGGGACGATGACCGGCGGGGGCGCGTCCGCCGCAGCCGCGGCGCCCGCGGAATCGCGGAACCGGACACGGCCTCTCGGGTACAGTGAGGGACGGCGAGCGGGGCGACGCGGTCCGGGAGTGGGGCCCCATCGGGCCGACCCTCAACGGCTCTGCGGCGCCCCGGCGGTGGCGCCGCGCGGATCGAGCGAACCGGCGCGCACGCGCGCACGAGTCGGAGGACGGAGAGGACGGCATGACTTCAGTGGTGGCCCCACCGCGCCTGACGTCGCTGAAGCACGAAGTGGACACCAGCCCCGAGCGCTTCGGGGAGCTGCGGCGCTCACACCACCTGCTCGGCGACCCCGCCGCCCTGCGTGGGCGGATGGAGGAGGACGGCTACCTCTTCCTCCCCGGTCTGCTGGATCGGGAGGAGGTCGTCGCCGCCCGGCGCAGCGTGATGGCCATGCTGGCCGAGGAGGGCATCCTGGAGCCCGGCACGCCCCCGGGGGAGGGGATCGCCGCCCGCGAGCCGACGGGGAAGGGCACGGGCGTGCGCAACGACCTGGCCAGGAAGTCGCGCGAGGTGCAGCGGGTGCTCTACGGCGGGCGCATGATGGCCTACTACCGGGAGTTCCTCGGCGGGGACGTACTCCACTTCACCTACACCTGGCTGCGCCCCCGCACGCCGGGCGGGGCCACGGCGCCCCACTACGACGTCGTCTTCATGGGGCGGGGGACGACCCGGCTGTACACCGCCTGGACCCCCTTCAGCGACATCTCCCTGGAGATGGGCGGGCTGATGGTGCTGGAGGGCTCGCACCGGCTGGAGCGACTCAAGAACACCTACGGCCAGAAGGACGTCGACACCTACTGCACCAACCTGCCCCACGCCCAGGAGCGGGTCACCGGACAGAAGATGTTCACCGGCCAGCTCTCCAAGAACCCGGTCAGGCTGCGGGATACGCTCGGGGGCCGCTGGCTCACCGCCGAGTTCCGCATGGGGGACGTGCTCACTTTCGGGATGTACACGCTCCACTGCAGCCTGGACAACCACAGCGACCGGGTCCGCCTCTCCGCCGACTCCCGCTACCAGCTGGCCTCGGAGCCGGCGGATCACCGCTGGACGGGCGAGGAGCCCCCGGCGCACGCCGTGGACGTCCGGGAGGGCCGGATCTGCTGACCCCGCCCTCCCGAAGGCCACTCGGGGCTCGCCTCACCGGCGTTCTCGATCGTTCCCGGTGTCGAGGAGCCGCAGACGGGCCAGATCCTGGTCGATCGCGTGGCGCGGCGGGAGCGGGAGCGCCGGGATCGCCGGCGGCGTCGCGCTGCTGGTGCTCGGCGGGCTGCGCGGCCGGGCCGGCGCGGCGCTCCGAACGCGGGCGCCGGACGAACGGAGGGAACGGCGGTGACCGGACCCGGAGCACGCCGGGCACCCGGGCACCCGGGCCATCCCCCCCGCAGACGGGGCACGCGCTGCCGGCCTGCGGCGCGACCGGCGCGACCGGCGCGGTGGCCGCGGAGTTCTACCGTCACGGGCAGCGCGGGGGCGGGGGCGCCTCAGGGCCGGCCCGGGCAG
>DATLLM010000166.1:0-6750 GCA_035537855.1 Chloroflexota bacterium
GCGTACCCCTCGTCGATCAGCCGCTCGTAGACCTGCACCACCGTCTGCCGGGCGACGCCGGCCTCCTCGGCGAGGGCCCGCGTCGCCGGCAGGCGCGACCCCGCCGGCAGCCGTCCCTCCAGGATGGCCGCTCGCAGGGCGTCGTAGAGCCGGGCCCGCACGCCCCGCCCGCGCCCGATCCCGGTCACCAGCATTGGTCTACCACTCCGCGCGTGTATTGGCACTTGTTCTATACCACACGGGCGACTACGCTTTGCCCATGGTCACCCGCTGAGGGCAGCCCCCGGCGGGGGGCCGGCGCGCCACCGCGCCCGCGGGCGAAGCGGGGGCGGCGGCAGAAGGAGCGAGGGAACGATGACCCAGACGGTCACCAACGGGGCGCCGGCGGCGCCGGAGCAGGCGGAGCAGGCGGGGCAGGCGGAGCGCGAAGGGCGGCAGGACGCCTGGCTGGTCAAGAAGGGCCTGGCCCAGATGCTCAAGGGGGGCGTGATCATGGACGTGGTCACCCCCGAGCAGGCCCGCATCGCCGAGGACGCCGGGGCGGTGGCGGTGATGGCCCTGGAGCGCGTGCCGGCGGACATCCGCGCCGCCGGCGGCGTCGCCCGGATGAGCGATCCGGAGCTGATCACCCAGATCACGCAAGCCGTGACGGTGCCGGTGATGGCCAAGGCCCGCATCGGCCACTTCGTCGAGGCCCAGGTGCTCGAGGCGCTCGGGGTGGACTACGTCGACGAGTCCGAGGTGCTGACCCCGGCGGACGAAGAGCACCACATCGACAAGCACGCCTTCAAGGTGCCGTTCGTCTGCGGCTGCCGCGACCTCGGCGAGGCCCTCCGCCGGGTGGGCGAGGGCGCGGCCATGCTGCGCACCAAGGGCGAAGCCGGGACGGGCAACGTGGTCGAGGCGGTGCGCCACGCCCGCGCCGTGCTCGGCGAGGTGCGGCGCATCCAGGGCATGCCGCTCGACGAGCTGATGGCCGAGGCCAAGCGCCTGGGCGCCCCGTACGAGCTGATCCGGCAGATCCACGAGACGGGCCGCCTGCCGGTGGTCAACTTCGCCGCCGGCGGCATCGCCACCCCGGCGGACGCCGCCCTGCTGATGCAGCTCGGCGTCGACGGCGTCTTCGTCGGCTCCGGGATCTTCAAGAGCGACGACCCGGCGAGCCGGGCCAAGGCCATCGTCCAGGCCACGACCCACTTCCGGGACCCGGCGATCATCGCCGAGGTGAGCAAGGGGATCGGCGGCGCCATGCCCGGTCTGGAGGTCGCCTCCATGCCCGCGGCCGAGCGCTTGGCCACCCGGGGTTGGTGATGCCGGCGGTCGGCATCCTGGCCCTCCAGGGGGACGTCGCCGAGCACGCCGCCGCCGTGCGCCGCGCCGGAGCGCGGCCGGTTGAGGTGCGCCTCCCGGCGCAGCTCGACGCGGTCGACGGCCTGATCATCCCCGGGGGGGAGAGCACGGCCATCGGCAAGCTGATGGCCGGGTGGGGGCTGCTCGAGCCCCTGCGCGAGCGCATCGCCGCCGGCCTGCCGGTGTGGGGCACCTGCGCCGGGGCCATCCTGCTGGCCCGGCACGTCCTCGACGCCCTCCCCGGCCAGCCCCTCCTCGAATCCATGGACATCACCGTGCGGCGCAACGCCTTCGGGCGCCAGCTGCAGAGCTTCACCACCACCCTGGACGTGCCCGCCATCGGCGGCCCGCCGTTCCAGGCGGTCTTCATCCGGGCGCCGAAGATCGAGGCCGTCGGCGAGGGCGTCGAGGTGCTCGCCCGGCTCCCGGACGGGACGATCGTCGCCGCCCGCCAGGGGGCCCTGCTGGCCTCCTCGTTCCACCCCGAGCTCACCGGCGACGTCCGCTTCCACCGGCTCTTCCTGACCACCCTGCGGCAGCCCGCCACGGTGGAGTGAGGGCGAGGGGGCCGGCGCGCGCAGCGGGGGGCCGGGGCGAGCAAAACGTGCTAGCCTCAGCCCCCATGTCCGACCGCCGGCCCCTCAACGTCCTCTGGCTGATGAGCGACCAGCACAGCGCGCGCGCCCTGGGCTGCTACGGCAACCGCACGGTGCAGACTCCCCACCTGGACGCCCTGGCCGCGGGGGGGATGCGGTTCGACCGAGCCTACAGCGCCTACCCGGTGTGCGTCCCCGCCCGCTTCACCATGCTCACCGGGCGCTACCCGCACCACACCGGCTGCACGAGCAACGTCACCCCGCTGCCCCTGCGCGAGCGCACGGTCGCGCACCACTTCGGGCAGGCCGGCTACGCCACGGCCTTCCTGGGCAAGCTGCACCCGGTCGACGGCCAGACGCACGGCTTCGACTACTACATGGACTTCGGCCACTACTACGACTACCTGGGGCCGAAGACGGCGGCGTTCACCGCCGGGATGGGCGCCGAGGACAGCGGCTGCGGCTCCCCCTGGATCACGATCTTCCGCCAGCCCGGAGAGCTGCGCAGCCCCTGGGTCGATCCGGCGTCCCCCCCCCACAACGACACCCTGGCGGTGCGCGACCTGCTCCCCGAGGAGGACCACTTCGAGAGCTTCGTCGCCCGGGAGACGATCCGCTTCCTGGAGACCTACCGGGACGAGCCCCTGTTCGTCGTCGCCAGCTTCCTGAAGCCGCACAACCCGTTCGCCCCGCCGGCGGAGTTCGCCGCGCGCTACCGGGCGGAGGACATGCCCCTGCCGCCGCGCGCGGGGGACGGGGCGGCGCTGCCGGCCCAGATTCGCTCCCGGACGGCGCCGCACGCCGGCACCCCCGCCGGCGACGACTGGGCGCGGCGCTTCCTGGCCGCCTACTACGGCAACGTCAGCCACATGGACGCCTGCGCCGGGCGCATCCTGGACGCCCTGGAGCGCCTCGGCCTGGCCGAGAACACCCTCGTGCTCTACACCACCGACCACGGCGAGATGGCCTACGAGCACGGCCTGCGGGGCAAGTTCAACTTCTTCGAGGGCTCGGCCCGCATCCCCCTGCTGGCCCGCCTCCCGGGGCGCGTCCCCGCCGGCAGCGCGAGCGACGCCCTGGTCGACCAGGCGGACTTCGTGCCCACCCTGCTCGACGTCTGCGGCCTGCCCGCCGCGAGGGCCAGCCGCCCGGTGGACGGGGCCAGCTTCGCCCCCGCCCTGGCCGACCCGGGACACCCCGGCAAGGCGTTCGCCTTCGGCGAGTTCTCGCTCAACACCCCGCGGCCCTTCTACATGCGCCGCGGGCCGCGCTGGAAGTACGTCCTCTACACCGGCGGCGCGCCGGCGGAGGCGCTCTACGATATGGTCGACGACCCCGGGGAGACGCGCAACCTGGCCGCCGACCCGGCGAACGGCCCCGTGCGGGAGGCCGAGCGGGCGGCCCTGCTCGCCTACCTCCGGGCGCAGGGGGCACCGGTCCCTAGCTGACCCCGTCGCCCCCCCCGTCCGGCGCCGCCTCCGGCGCGGGCCGGTGACCGGGGCCGGCCGGAGCTTCGGCCGGGACTTCGGCCGGGGCTTCGAGGGCCGCCTCCGGGGGCGGATCCCACCACCAGCAGTTGCGGCCGTCCAGCACGCCGCTGCGCAGGCGCCCGCGGGTCTTCTTGCCCAGCACCCGCAACCCCTCCAGGACCTCGGATTCGCTCGCCGCCAGGAGGTCGATCATCTCCGGCAGCTCGAGCGCGTACTCGGAGAGCGCGTCGCGCAGGCGGCGGGCGAGGCGCTTGCGCTCGTCGCGCGCGTGCCGCCGGTGGCCACCCTTCTTCTGCTTGCGCCGCGCGTCCTTGCTCTGCGTCGCCTGATCGGGCATGGCGAGGTCCGGTAGGGGGAGCCGCCCCCCGACAGCATCCACCGCTCCGCGATCGCGGCCGCCGCGGGCCGGGCCCGACCGCCGGCGACGCCGCCCGGCGCCCCCGGAGTCCCCCGCGGCCTTAGCGGCCGCAGAGCCCGATCGAGTCCAGGCGGGCGCGAATCCCGGTGGGATTCGCCCGCCCGGGATCGAAGGTGACCGCGACCTCCTGCGAGACGACGTTCGGAGAGACGGCCAGCACCCCGGGGACGACGCGCATGGCCGCCCGCACGTTACCCCCGCAGGAGTTGCAGTCCAGACCGGACACGGGGAAGCGCATGGTCACCCTGGAGGCTCCCGCCCCACCGGCGGTGCCAGATCGTTTCACTTGCCGCATGACTGGAATGCAACCGTACCAGAAGGGTCAATCGGGAGCAACGGCCACCTGCAGCTGCGTCCAGGGGCTCGACCCGGTGGAGAAGTAGATGCGGCGCCCGTCCGGGCTGAACACGGGGTGGGGGTGGCAGCGCCGCCAGGAAGCGGCGCCCTGGGATTCGTCGAAGCGGTGCAGCAGCACCGAGCGCTGCGCCGCCAGGTCCTCGACCACGATCCCCCACTCCCCGGGCGCGGCCCCGGCGCCGGGCATCCGGTCGAGGGCCACGTCCGAGACGCACAGCGTGCCGTCCGGACTGAAGGAGGGGTGCGCGCCGGGCAGGGGGGGCAGGCCGTCGAGGGTCCGCCGGCTCCCGGTGTCGCTGTCGATCAGGGCGTGGGGGACGTCGACGATGGTCCGCGAGTCGGGGTGCCAGGCGGGGTGCGCCCAGCGCTCGTCGGCGAACAGGAAGCGCCCTCCGGCCAGGTCGTAGCAGATCAGCATCGCCCGGCGGCTGGCCTTCGGGCTGCGGAAGTCCTCGCCCGTGGCCGTCGCCAGCTTGAAGAAGACCCGGCTCAGGTCGGGGCTGAGCACCGGAAAGAAGATGGACACCGGACGGTCGCCGAACGTGGCCGCGACCGCCTCGGGGTAGGCCGCCCGCACCGCCTCCGCGGTCAGCACGGTGCGCACGGCGCCGCTGGCCACGTCCAGCAGCTCGAGGTCGCGGTGCGTGTTCGGCAGCCAGTGGGTGCCGTAGAGGGGCACCAGATCGGCCTCCGGCTGCCCCCAGCCGACGAGGCGGTCGCCGGTCAGCACCCGCTCCGCGTGCGTCGCCCCGTCCGGCGAGACGTCGAGCGCGGCCACCACCCAGGCCCCGTCCCGGTAGTCGTGGTAGACGACGCGGCGCCCGCCGGAGACCCACTGCTGGCAGGCCGCCCGGTGGGCGTCCTCCACCGTCAGCCCGGAGACCAGCTCGATCTCCTGGCCGGCGGCGCTCCCGTCTTCTGCGTCGCCGCTCCGGGCGGCGAGGTAGAGGCTCCCGGTGTACCCCTCGCGCGTGGTCGAGGCGTAGAACAGGGCCGCGCCGCCGCCGGGGCGTTCCGGGGAGGCGGTGTAGTAGGCGTGCATCGTGTGCCGGCCGGCGACGCGGGAGACGGGGGCGATCGTCACGCCGTCCCGCCAGCGGGCGAGGGGATCGGCCGCCCGGGGGGGCGTCTTCCCCCCGGCGGCGGGGCCGGTCAGCACGGTGGGGGTCATCGTCGCTCGCCTCTCTCGGCTTCTGTCCCGGCTTCGCGCTCCGCCGCGCGGTCAGCGCTTCGAATCGTCGAGCAGGGTCTGGGCCTCGCGCGCGGCCGCGGCCAGGGCCTCGCGCACGCCCTGCTGCCCGGCCAGCACCCGGGCGGTCATGTCGGTGAGGACGACCCGCATCGCGTTCCAGGCCGGCGTCTGGGCCATGGGCGTCATCAGGCCGAGCCCCTGCTTCACCACCGTGTCCCACCAGGGGTTGGCCTGCTTGAAGGCCGGATCGTCGTTGACCTTCACCACCGGCGAGGGGCGCGCCTGGTCGAGGACGAACTGCCGGTTTCCGTCCCCCAGGGTGAGGTACTTCAGGAAGTCGTAGCCGGCGTCGACGCGGGCGCCGCTCGCGCCCGCCGCCTGGGAGTACATCCAGATCTTCTCGGCCAGCGAGAGGTTCTTCGCCCTGGCGTTGGCCGCGTTGTGGGGCACGACGCTCACCGCCGGGCGGAACGCGGCGTTCGCCTTCGGCCCGTCGGACATGACCACGAAGAACTGCGCCGCCTGCCCGATCCACAGGTTGACCTTGCCGGTGTAGGTGGCGTTGCGCTGGGCCTTGACGAACTCCCCGTAGGCCTGCTGGCTGCCGTAGAGGCGCTTCGTGGCGTCCAGCATCCACTCCAGAGTGGCCTGCCCGGCCGGGCCGTCGAAGGCGACCTTGCTCCCGTCCTCGGAGAGCACCCGGCCGTCGTTGCGCGTCAGCCAGTCGATGAACGGCGTCCCCCCGATGTCCAGGCCCACCTGGGAGAGCGCGTCCCCCTCGCGGCGCGTGACCCGCTGCGACCAGGCGACCAGCTCGTCCCAGCTGGCCGGGCCCTTCGCCGCGTCGAGACCGGCGGCCTCGACCACGTCCTTGTTGGCGAACAGGTAGGCCCGGTCGGTCGCGGTCAGCTGGGGCAGCCCCTGGTACCTGCCCGCGGCGCGGGCCATCTGGGCCAGCGCCGGGTAGAAGACCTTGTTCGGGTCGACGTTGTCCCGCCGCAGGGGCTCGTCCAGGGGACGCAGCACGCCCCCGCGGCGGGCCCAGGCGGCGGCCACGTCCGAGCCCATCATGATCACGTCCGGCGGCGTCCCGGCGGCGATCTGCGCCAGGATCTTGTCGTACGGCATACCGTCGAAGAAGCCGTCGCCGTTGCCGAAGACGAGCTGGTTGTTGATCTGCACGGTGGGGTGCTGCTGCCGGTAGGCCCCGACCACCCGCTCGATCACCTCGGTGCGCGCCCCCTCCCAGCGGTGCAGGAACTCCAGGGTCACCGGCTGCGCCGAGCGCGCCGCCCCGGATTCGGCGCCGCCGGTCGCGCCCGTCCCCGCCCCGCACGCGGCCAGCAC
>DATLLM010000167.1:0-2540 GCA_035537855.1 Chloroflexota bacterium
GCGGCAGATGAGGATGTCGGGCTGGAGACCGATCTGCATCAGCTCGCGGACGGAGTGCTGGGTGGGCTTGGTCTTGAGCTCGCCCGCCGCCGCGATGAAGGGGACCAGGGTGAGGTGGATGACCAGGGCGTTGTCGCGGCCAACCTCCTGGCGGAACTGCCGGATCGCTTCGAGGAACGGCAGCGACTCGATGTCGCCCACGGTGCCGCCGATCTCGGTGATCACCACGTCCACCCCGGTCGCCGAGCGGCGGATCGCCGCCTTGATCTCATCGGTGATGTGGGGGATCACCTGCACCGTGCCCCCCAGGTAGTCGCCGTGGCGCTCCTTGCGGATCACCTCCGCGTAGATCTGCCCGGTGGTGACGTTGTTGTCCCGGGTGAGGTGGACGTCGGTGAAGCGCTCGTAGTGCCCCAGATCGAGGTCGGTCTCCGCGCCGTCGTCGGTGACGAACACCTCGCCGTGCTGGTAGGGGCTCATCGTCCCCGGATCGATGTTCAGGTACGGATCGAGCTTCTGGATCGAGACGGAGAGGCCCCGGCTGCGCAGGATGCAGCCGGTTGAGGCGACGGTGATCCCCTTCCCGACGGAGGAGACGACGCCGCCGGTGACGAAGATGTACTTAGGCATCGGGTGGTCCTCCTGATCCGGGCCCGGATGGGGCGCCCGGAAGCAGCCGCACCACCTGCGTCTGCGCCGGAAGCCCCGATGCAGTAACGGAGAGGCGGGGGCTGACGTTCTGCGCGTCGGCCCCCAGTTCGCGGCAGAAGCGCTCGACGGCCGCCTCCCCGGTGGCGCCGCCGAGCGGCACCGGGACGAGCAGCCGGGCCTCGAGCTGGCTCACCAGCTGCACCGCCAGGCCGGCCGCCAGCCCCTGCCCCTCGCCGAGGGCGAGCAGGACGACGTCCGGCGAGCCCAGCTCCTGCAGCTGCGCCGCCGCCAGTCCCTGATCGAGACGGCCCAGGTGGCAGACGGTGATCCCGTCCAGCGCCATGGTGTAGACCACGTTGCGCCCCGCCCAGACGTCGCCGGGGGCGCCGCCGGCGCCCCCGCCTTCGCCCGCCGCGCCGGCCTCAGGCGCCCGGCGCGCGGTGGCGATGCCGGTGATGGGCACGCCCCGTATCTCGTACTCCCCCGGGCCGTCGACCACCCGGTAGACGTCCCCCAGGTGCAGCCGCTCGCGGGGGAGCCGGCGACTCGTGGTGACCACGTCGCCCGACTGCAGGGGGGTGCCGGGGGGAAGGTCGAAGGGGTCGGTAACGATCTGCAGGCCGGTGGCGTGCAGGCGGAAGCAGGAGCCTTCGAGCCAGGTTAATTCCATACCGGAACGAGGAGTGATCCGGGGGTTCGCCGCGACGCCCGGCGTGACGCCCGTCGTGACGCGCCCAGAGGAGATGGTAGCAGACCGCGGCCGCCGGCCCGGCGCCCCGGCCGGCGCTCAGCGCCCCGGCGCGCCCAGCCGGCGCCAGGCGTCCAGGATGCGCGGCCGGGCCTCGTTCCACAGCCGGTAGAGCGCCGGATTGGCGACGTAGTCGTAGGCCCCGACCCAGCGCGCGTAGCGCCCGCCGAACCCCTGCTTGAAGTAGTACACCCCGGCCAGCGGGTCATCCTTGTCCTCCAGATCGTCCGGGGCGCCCCACATGTCGTAGACGGTGCACCCCAGGTCGCGCGCCCAGCGCATCGTCTCCCACTGCAGCAGGTGCGGCCCGTGGGCCCGCTGCCCCCGCTCGCTCGAGGCGCCGTAGAGGTACCAGGCGCGGCTGCCGAAGCGCATCGGCAGCAAGGCCGCCTCGGCCACGCCGTCCACGTCCGCCAGGAAGAGGTCGACGATCCCCTCGGGGGCCAGGCGCTGCCAGAGGCGCTCCAGGTACGGCGGCGGCCGGGGCACGAAGCCGTCCCGCGCGGCCGTCTCCAGGTAGAGCTCGCAGAAGCGGGGCAGATCGGCCGCCGTCCCCCGGCGGACGACGGCGCCGTCGCGGGCGGCCTTGCGCACGTAGCGCCGCCAGGTGCTGCTCATCCGCTTCAGCAGCGCGTCGTCCGGGGCCTGCAGGTCGACCAGCACGGTGCTGCTGGACTGCAGCTGCGCCGGGGAGGGCCGGTAGCCGGCCCCCCGCAAGCGGGCCACCGCCGCCCGGTCGCGCTCCGCCTCCGGCTCGACGGTGAGCACGACGCTGCGCTGCTCCCGGGCGTCCGCCGCCAGCAGGGTCAGCACCTCCTCGAGCAGCGCCCCGTCGGCGTAGTCCAGGGCGGGGCCTTTCGGGCAGTAGCCGATCCCCCACAGCCGGCCGCCCAGGCTGCGCCGCTGCACGGCGGCGGCGGCCACCGGGACCCCCCGGCGCTCGAACAGCAGGCGCCGCGTCTCCCAGCCCGTCTCGCGGCGCAGCTCGCCCCACTCCCAGGACTGCATCCCGTGGGCGTTGGGCAGGGAGGCCAGGCGGCCGTTCCAGGCGTCGCGCTCGGTCACCTCGCGCACCGCCAGGGGGCGCACCGCGCCGGCCGGCAGCACCACCGGCGCGGCGCCGTTCGCCGGGGCCGGGGCC
>DATLLM010000168.1:0-4812 GCA_035537855.1 Chloroflexota bacterium
GAGCGCAGGAAGTTGATCCAGGAGAACTCGAAGCCGTAGCCGGTCTGGATGCCCCACGTCTCGCCCGGGCGGGTCAGGCGCTGGGCCGCGTCCAGCATGTCGCTCCAGGTCCAGGTGTCGTCCGTCGGCGGCTTGACCCCGTACTTGGCGAACAGGGTCTTGTTGTAGAAGTAGGTGCCGGCGGCCTGCCAGAAGGGGGTGCTGTAGTGCGTCCCGTTGCGGCTGAGCACCTCCTCCTGGAGGTACCAGCGGCTGGTGTCCACCTTGTCGCGCTTGAGGTAGGGCCCGATGTCCACCCACTGCTTCTTGTCCGCCAGGTCGCTGAAGAAGGCGCCGCTGGCGTGGGCCACATCCGGACCGGTGCCGGCGGCGAGCACCGCCAGCAGGGCGTCGGTGGTGTTGAGCACCACGTGGTCGACGGTCAGCTTCGGGCCGTTGAGGCGGTTGAACTCCTCGTGGCTGCGGTTCATCCAGTCCATACGCTCGGGCTGGCTGTTGCCGTCGCCGCCAAACTTGTTGCCCATCACCACCTTGTAGGGGGCCGTGGTCGTCCCGGCGGGGGCACTCGAGTCGCCCCCGGCCGGGGCGCCGCAGGCCGCCGCCAGGGCGGCCCCGGCGCCCAGCCCGAGGGCCTCCCCGGTGTGCCTCAGAATCGTCCGCCGCGATGCCGTCTCGATCCGGAACATGGCGCTCATCGTCCTCCTCCCCGTGTCCCCGTGCCTGTAGTCGCTCGTCCCGTGCGCCGCCGGCTGAGCGGCGGCGCTGCGCCGGCGCTCAGCCGGCGCCGATGATGCCCTGGATGCGCCGCTTGGCCTCGGTCAGGCCGTCCTTGACGTTGGTCTTCCCGGCCAGGACGTCCGCCCAGAAGGGGGCCTGCCCCTCCTTCTCGATCTGCACCGCCGCCGGGTGCGCGAGCGAGGCGTCCGGCGGGATGGCTACGGCGATGGAGTCGATCAGGGTCTGCACCCCCGCCGTCGCGGGGACGTCCTTGAAGGCCCGCTTCGACCAGGCGGCGGCGTCCTTCTCCGTCGCCGGCATGCGGTTGACCACGTTGGCGTAGCGCGCGCCTTCCAGCAGCCAGCCCATGAAGGCCCAGGCCTCCTCGGGGGACTTGGTGTTGTTGCCCAGGGCGAGCTGGATGGCGTCGATCGCCGGACTGGACTTCGTGCCCTTGGGGAAGGTGGCGATGGCGTAGTCCACCTTGTACTTGGTGGGGTTGGTGAAGAAGTTCATCTGCCAGCCGCCGATGTAGCTCATCGCCGTCTGGCCGTTGCTGAAGTGCCCGTCGTTGCCGCTGGCGGAGAGGGTGACCCCGGGTGTGACGGCGGTGCTGCGGTCCTTGATGATCAGGTCGGTGTAGCGGGTGTAGGCGTCGACCATCTGCTGGGAGTCGCAGACCACGGTCTTGCCGTCGTCCGAGAGCCACTTGCCCTCGAACTCCCGCGGCGGCACGGAGAGCTCGTTGCCCAGCCCCTCGGCGCCGACGCGGAGGTAGTTGTCCCCGTCGCGCTTGGTCAGGCGCCGGGCGTAGTCCCGGTACTCGTCGTACGTGAAGGGGCTCTTCCAGTCCGCCGAGGGCGGCTTCAGCCCCACCTCGCGCAGGGCGTCCGTGCTGTAGATGAAGGCCATGGCGTCGCCGCCCAGCCCCCAGGGCAGGGAGTAGAGCTTGCCGTCCAGGGTGCCGAAGCGCTCGAGCCAGCCCTTGTTGAACTGCCCCAGGTCGACCCTGTCCCGCTTGATGAAGGGCTCCAGGGGGCGCACCGCGCCGGGCCGGGCCAGCGGCTGCATGAAGGTCAGCTTGCCCACGACGTCCACCGGGGTGCCGCCGGCGGCCTGGGCCAGGATCTTCTCGATCTTCTGCGAGTCCCCGCCGCCGTAGTTGACCGCCTCGATCTTGACCTTGGGGTACTTCTGGCGCCACTCGGCCAGGAAGGCGTCGAGTCCCTGCTCGACGTCCGGCGGGAGCTCCTCCTGCCACAGCAGGCTCGTCTCGGTCTGGCCCACGCCCCTGGGCGCCGCCGCCGTCTCGCCGCCGCCGGCGGCGCCGCCGCCGGGCTGCGGCCCGCACGCCGCCGCCAGCACCGCGCTCAGCCCAGCGACGCCGCCCACGATCACCTGCCGCCGTAGCATGACCCGCCTCCTCCGCTCGTGCTCGGCTGCCCGACGCAACCGGCCTCCTCGCACCGCCTCCCTCACCCTCGGCGGCGAGTGTAGCACCGCTACCGGAACCGGTCCCGGCGACGGGCGCCACCCGGTACTGAAGTACTGCCAGGGGGCGCGGGGCGCGGCGCTCAGGTCTCCGCCAGGGGCGTCGTCCCGCCGGTCAGGGCCCGCAGCGTCGCCGCGGTGAGGTCCTCGAGGTCGACCTCGCGCCGGTTGAGGATGCCGGCGGCGATCCCCTGCCCCTCGCGCAGGAGGCCGAGCAGCAGGTGCCCGGTGCCGACGAAGCCGTGGCCCAGATGGTCGGCCTCGGCCACGGCCAGGCCGAGCACCTTGCGCGCCCGGGGGACCAGCTCCCGGACGGTGTCCGGGGGGGCCTCGCCCCGCCCGACGATCGACTCCAGCTCCGCGCGCACGTCCGCCGGGAGGACGCCGGCCCCGGCCAGGACGCGCCCGGCCAGGCCCTCGCCGTCCTCGCCCAGGGCGAGCAGGATGTGCTCTGTGCCGACGTAGTTGTGGCCGAACGAGGCCGGCACCGCCCCCTGCGCCCGATCGAGCACGGCCCGGGCGCGCCGGGTGAGGCGCCCCAGGTGCGCTTTCGGAATCCAGCTGGGGCGGTAGTCTCGCAGGGCGGCGAAGAGCAGCTCGCCGAGCACGTTGGCCACCGTGCGGTCCTCGGCGTCCGCGATGCGCTTCAGCGCATCGAAGTAGTAGGTGGGGACCTCCAGGCGCTTGCGATTGGGACTCGACGGCATGACGATCATTCTGCCCTCCGCGGCCGGCAGGCGGCACAATACCACCGTAAAACTGGTGGTGACTCTACGGCGGGGGCGCCGGCGCGTCAAGCCCCGAGGAACTTCAGCAGGGCGTCCGTGACCTCCTGGTGGTGCGTCCAGAGCAGGCCGTGGGGCGCGCCCTCGATCTCCACGTACTCCGCGGCCGGGAGGAGGGCCCTGAAGGGCCGGCCGGTGACGTCGATCGGCAGGATGCGGTCGGCCGTGCCGTGCAGGATCAGCGCGGGCACGTCGATCCGGGCGATGTCCGCCCGGAAGTCGGTCGGCCAGGTGGGCACGCAGGCCACCGAGGCGTAGTAGCCGGCGCCGGCGGCGACGTTCCAGCTGGCCCGCAAGGCGCCCTCGCTCAGCCGCCCGCCGAGGTTCTCGTCGGTGTTGTAGAAGTTCTTGTAGAACTCGTCGAAGTAGGCGTAGCGGTCGCTCCGGGCGGCCTGCTCGATCCCCTCGAAGACGCTGCCGTCGATGCCGCCGGGGTTGTCCGCCGTCTTCAGCAGGAACGGCTCGAGCGAGGCCAGGAAAGCGGCTTTGGCCACCCGCCCGTTGCCGTAGGTGGAGAGGTAGCGGGCGACCTCGCCGGTGCCCATGGAGAATCCGACCAGGGCGGCGCCGCGCAGATCGAGGTGCTCGACGAGCGCGTTCAGGTCGGCGGCGAAGGTGTCGTAGTCGTACCCCACCGTCGGCTGGCTCGAGCGGCCGAAGCCCCGGCGGTCGTAGGCGATCACCCGGTAGCCGGCGTCGAGCAGGGGCGGGACCTGCTTCTCCCAGGAGTGCCCGTCGAGCGGATAGCCGTGGATCAGGACGACCGGCGTGCCCGCGCCGTGGTCCTCGTAGTAGAGCTCGATCGAGGTGGAGTTCTCTGCGCCCACCGTGACAAAGGCCATCGCTTGATCCTTTCGCACTGCCGCATCCGGCGGCGCAGCCCGCACCGCCCGCCGGGCCAGGGGCCGGCCCGCCTGAGTCTAGTCCGTCCCCGCCGCGTCCGTCCTGCTACCCGGCGCGGCACCACCCAATCAATCACTTGCTTGACGTGCGGAGGGCCGCGCCGTACGATCCAAGCAAGTGATTGATTGATGAGCCGTGAGGGAGCGGGCGCGCCCCGGCCGTCCCGGACGGCGGGGACGGCGGACGGCGCGGTCGGGGCGCGCCCCGACCGCCGCGCCGTCCTGGCCGCCGCCGCCTTCCGGCGCATCGCCGCCGGCGGC
This sequence comes from Chloroflexota bacterium, assembly GCA_035537855.1. Classification (GTDB taxonomy): domain Bacteria; phylum Chloroflexota; class UBA11872; order UBA12225; family UBA12225; genus DATLLM01. The sequence continues at coordinate 4,157 of DATLLM010000168.1, forward strand.
TTCGAGGGCCTGCGCACCCGGGACGTCGCCGCCGACGCCGGGGTGAACATCGCCACCCTGCACTACTACTTCCCCACCAAGGAGGCGCTGATCCGCAGCGTCATCGGCCACGCCGTGCAGCGCTTCCGCGAGACCATGCCCGACCACGGCACCCCCCTGACCCAGCTGCGCGCCCACCTGGACGCCCTCGCCCGCCTGCTCAAGGAGGACCACCAGCTCTGGGCGGTGATGGGCGAGCTGGTGCTGCGCGCCCCGCGCGACCCGGACCTGGCCGGCGTCATCCGCCAGACCGACGCCTACTGGCACCGCACCCTGCGCGACCTGATCGCCCGGGCGATCGCCCAGGGCGAGCTCGATCCCGGGCTGGACGCGGACGACGCCGCCGCCCTGATGATCGTGGCCATCAAGGGCCTCAGCCTGCCGACGGTGGCCGGCTTCCGCCCGGAAGTCGCCGATCAGGTCTTCCGCCAGTTCGAGCGTCTGCTCGGGCTCCCGCCGGCCACCGCGTGACCGCACCCCGTCGCCTGTCGCCCGTCGCCTGTCGCCAGAAGAGGAGCACCCGACCGTGACCACCACGAGCACGCCCGCGAGCACCAGCCGGTTGAAGAGCCGGGTGAGGCCGCGGAAGCGGCTGCGAGCGAGGGGCGACCCGGCCG
>DATLLM010000169.1:0-4982 GCA_035537855.1 Chloroflexota bacterium
TTCTTGATCTCAGCGATGAGCCGGGGCGGCCCGTCTCCGGCCGGGGCGCGGAGCGCGGCCGCGAAGGGTCGGGCCGGCGGGGCGCCGGCGGCCGCCTCGCGCAGGCGTGGCAGACCGGTCAGGCGCATGGCCGCCGCCACCTCATCGCGCTTGTTCAGCAGGATGCGGTCGAGGACGGAGCCCGGCGCCGGTGGCTTCGGCGTGCTCATGCCAGCTCGTTGCTCGTGCGGGCGAAGGCGTCCAGCGTCGCCAGCGCGGCCCCGCTGTCCAGGACGTCGGCGGCGAGCTGCACGCCATCCGCCATCGTGGTGGCGGCGCCGCAGGCGACGAGCGCCGCCCCGGCGTTGAGCAGGACGATGTCCCGCTTCGGGCCGCCCACCCCGCCGCGCTTGCCGGCCAGGATGCTCCGGATGGTGGCGGCGTTCTCGGTGGCGTCGCCGCCCCTCACGTCCGCCGCCCGGCCGACCACGAAACCGTACAGCTCGGGGTGCACCTCGTACTCGTCGATGGCCTCGCCCTGCAGGTCGTACACCCGGGTGGGGCCGGCGATGCTGATCTCGTCCAGGCCCTCCAGCCCGTGCACCACCAGGGCGCGCGTTGCGCCGAGCCGGCCGAGGGCGTCGGCCATCCGGCTCTGCGCCGCCGGACTGGCCACGCCGAGCACCTGGGTGCGGGCCCCGGCGGGGTTGGTCAGGGGGCCGAGGATGTTGAACACGGTGCGGATTCCGATCTCGCGGCGCAGCGGCCCGGCGAACCTCATCGCCGGGTGGTAGCTCTGGGCGAACATGAAGCCGATGCCGGTGCGCTCGATGCAGCGGGCAACGCCGTCCGGCCCGAGGGCGATGTTCACGCCCAGCGCTTCGAGCACGTCGGCGCTGCCGCAGCGGCTGCTCATCCCCCGGTTGCCGTGCTTGGCCACCGGGTTCCCCGACGCGGCCACGACCAGCGCGGCGGCGGTCGAGACGTTGAAGCTGCCGCTGCCGTCCCCGCCCGTGCCGCAGGTGTCGACCACCGGCAGATCGGTCGGCACGCGCACCGCTTTCTGGCGCATCACCTGCGCCATGCCGGCGATCTCCTCCGCCGTCTCCCCCTTCAAGCGCAGCGCGGTGACGAAGGCCCCGAACTGGGCCGGGGTCGCCCGATCCTCCATGATGTCCGCCATCGCGGCCGCCGCTTCCTCCTGGGACAGCGACTCCCCCTCGACCAGCCTGGCGATCGCATCCGTGATCATGAGCTACTTGTCTCCCCCCGGGGTCTCCCCGCGCGCCATCCGCATAAAATTCCGCAGCAGATCCTTCCCGCTGGTGGTCATGATCGATTCGGGATGGAACTGCACCCCCACCACGGGATAGCTGGCGTGGCGCAGGCCCATGATCAGCCCCTTGCTCGTCTGCGCCGTGGAGATCAGCGTCTCCGGCAGCGACGACCGCTCCACGATCAAGGAGTGGTAGCGGATGGCTTCCAGCGGGTTGGGCAGCCCGGCGAACAGGCCCTCGCCGTCGTGGTACACGAGCGACGTCTTGCCGTGCATGATCTCCGGCGCCCGGATGACCCTGGCGCCGAAAGCCTCGCCGATGCACTGGTGGCCGAGACAGACGCCGAGGGTGGGCACCGTCGGCCCCAGCCGGCGGAGCACGTCCACCGAGATGCCGGCGTCGGCCGGGGCGCACGGTCCGGGCGAGACGACGATCGCCTCCGGCGAGAGCGCGGCGATCTCCTCGACCGTCGTCTGGTCGTTGCGGTAGACGGCCAGCGTCTCGCCGAGCTCGCCGAGGTACTGCACCAGGTTGTAGGTAAACGAGTCGTAATTGTCCACCACCACGATCATCGCCCGCTCTCCTCGGCCGCCTCTACCTCGCAGGCGACGTCGAGCGCCCGGAGCAGGGCCGCCGCCTTGTTGAGCGATTCCTGGTACTCGTACTCCGGCTGCGAGTCGGCCACGATCCCGCCTCCGGCCTGGACGTGGGCTACCCCGTCCTTTATCACCATCGTGCGGATGGTGATGGCCGTGTCCAGGTTGCCGTCGAAGGAGAAGTAGCCGACCGCGCCGGCGTAGGTGCCCCGCCGGCAGGGCTCGAGCTCGGCGATGATCTCCATCGCCCGGATCTTGGGCGCCCCGGAGACCGTCCCGGCGGGGAAGGCGGAGCGCAGCGCGTCGTAGGCGTCCCGCCCCGCCTGCAGCTGGCCCTCGACCTGGGAGACGATGTGCATCACGTGGGAGTACTTCTCCACGTCCATCAGCGTGCTGACCGTGACCGTGCCCGGGCGGCAGACCCGCCCCAGGTCGTTGCGGCCGAGGTCGACGAGCATGATGTGCTCGGCCCGCTCCTTCTCGTCGCCCAGCAGGTCGGCGGCGAGCGCCGCGTCCTCCGCCTCGGTCTGCCCCCGGGGGCGCGTCCCGGCGATGGGGCGCGTGCGCACCGTCCCGTCTTCCACCTGCACCAGCATCTCCGGCGAGGCGCCGACGACGTAGGTGTCGTCCAGCTGGAGCAGGTACATGTAGGGCGAGGGGTTGATCGCCCGCAGCGCGCGGTAGACCGAGAAGGGGTGGGCCCGCAGGGGGCGGGAGAGGCGCTGACTGGGCACCACCTGGATGATGTCGCCGGCGCGGATGTACTCGACCGCCCGCTCCACGACCGCGCCGTAGTCGTCCCGGGTGAACGTGCTCTCCGTCGCGACGGGCGCGCCCGCCGGCGCAACGTCCTCCAGGGGGCGCGCCGGCGCCTGGATGCGCTCGATCAGGGCCGCGATGCGCGCCTCGGCCGCCAGGTAGGCCGCCTCGACGTCGCCCCCGTGGGCGTCCACGTCCGCGTGGGAGAGGATCCGCATGCGGTGGCGCACGTGGTCGAAGACCACCAGCGTGTCCGCGAGCAGCAGCACGGCGTCCGGCAGGTCGAGGTCGTCCCGCTCGGGCGCCGGCAGGCGCTCGAAGTAGCGCACGCACTCGTAGGCCAGGTAGCCGACGGCGCCCCCCTGGAAGCGGGGCAGGTCCGGCAGGGGCACCGGCCGGTAGGGGGCCATCAGGCCCTTGACGAACTCCAGGGGATCGGCGAAGCGCTGCTCGCGTGTGCCTCCCCCCGGCGTCGTCACCCGGGCGACGCCGTTGCGCAGCGTCGCCGTCAGGCGCGGCTCCGTTCCCAGGAAGGAGTAGCGCGCCAGGCGCTCCCCGCCCTCGACGCTCTCCAGCAGGAACGAGAACGGTCCGCGGGCGATCTTGCGGTAGACGGAGACGGGCGTCTCCATGTCCGCCAGCACTTCCCGGTAGACCGGGATCAGGTTCCCTCGCTCTACCAGGCGCCTGGCCTCTTCGAGGGTCGGGCGGGTCTGCGCGAGCGGTTCGCTTGGCATCGCTGTGGCTCCGTTGGCGGCTCGGCGGGTCGCGGCACGTTCGGCGCGGTTCGACGTTCGGCGCAGGGCAAACAAAAACCTCCCGTCCCCCAGGGACGAGAGGTTGCCTGCGCACAGCAACGTCCCGCGGTGCCACCCCGCTTGAGCCGTCCGGCGCGCCTCGGCGGCGAATCGGCGACTCCACTCGTTCAGGTACGGACCACCCCCGCAACCACACGCCGTTCCGGCGGGCGCGGTGCTGGCCTTATACCTGCTGCCGGGCTAACGGGGGCAGCCGCCGGATCGCTTACTTGCCCTGCCGCGGCGCTGCGGCTCTCGCCGCCCGCCACCACAGACCGTTCGGGTCACAGCTCCCAGGTCCATTCGGCCCGCGTCTCGCCACCGGGTTCCCACCGTTCCCCGGCTCTCTGGAGGCTCAACCGTGCGGACGTACTAGTCCTGATCGTCGCCGATCGAGTATGCGGTTGAAAACGGCCCGCAGTGGGCCGGACCCTCGACGGGTCACGCTGAGTATGGCACGCCCCCCGGTGGCTGTCAATGGCGACCGGACGTGGCCGGCGACCGGCTCAGGAGCTGACGCCGAGCGAGCCGCCGCCGTCGACGACGATGGACTGCATGGTGACGTGCCCGGCCTGGTCGGAGACCAGCCAGCAGACGGCGCCGGCCACGTCCGCCGGCTCGGCCATCTTGCGCAGGGGCACGCCCACCCTGAACTTCTCCGGTGAGCCGCCGACCAGCGCCGCTTCGGCGCCCAGGCTGCCCTGCATCAGCTCCACCTGCATGGGGGTGCGGGCGATCCCGGGGCAGACGGCGTTGACCCTGATCCGCCGGTCCGCCAGCTCCAGCCCGAAGCAGCGCGTCAGGTGGGCGACGGCGGCCTTGCTCGCGCAGTAGGCGCCCTGGTCGATTCGCGGCACGAGGGCGGCGTTCGAGGCGATGTTGACGATCGCCCCGCCGCCGCGCTCGACCATCACCTTGCCCGCTTCCTGCGAGCAGAGGAAGACCCCCTTGGCGTTGACGGCGAAGGTGTCGTCCCACTGCTCGTCGGTCAGCTCGAGCACGGGCCCCACGCGCAGGATTCCGGCGACGTTGACCAGGATGTCGACCCCCCCGAACGCCGCCCGCACGGCCGCCACCATCGCCTGCACCGAGGGGCGGCGGGAGACGTCGACCTCGACCGCCAGGCCCTTCCCGCCGTGCTCCTCGATGGTCGCCGCGGTGCGCCGCGCCGTCTGGAGGTTGCGGTCGGCGCAGGCCACGCTTGCCCCAGCGGCGCCCAGGGCGAGCGCGATCGCCTCGCCCAATCCCTGGCCTGCGCCGGTGACGACGGCCGCCTTTCCCTCGATCCCGGTTAACTGCACGGGGCGGATTATGTCAGTACAATGCCCGGCCATGCCGGAAACAGAGCAGAATCATCGACTGGTCGGACGTCGCGCCGCCAGCCGTGGCCTGCTGACGGTCACGGCGCTGCTGCTCGGGGGAACGGCCTTCCCGGCCGCCCTGGCCCTGGCGGAGGACCTCTCCCCGCCGGGGGCGACCCCCGCCGCCGGGGCGGCCTCCCTGGCCACCCCGGCGTTCGACGCCGTCGCCACGGCCACCGCCATGGCCTACGCCGCGACGCCGGCGGCGGCGAC